>CAJLXE010000040.1 GCA_905210525.1 uncultured Clostridia bacterium
CGTGTGGCGGATAAAGCTCTGAGCGTTCAGGCAAAGGAATATATACTGCTTAATTTCGGCTTGAAAATAGAAGAAAAGAATTTTGCATCACAGAATATGAGCGATAAAATAATGCAGCTTTATTCCGCGAATATTGCACCTGAGCTTTCTACCGGCATTTCTCTTAAAACCGTAAAAAATCTTGCGGAAAGAGATCTGCTGTGCGAGCTTTACGGACAAAAGGACAGCCTCAAGGACTATTTTGCATTGTGGGATTCCGAAAAGTCGGCATGGGAATATACCCAAAAAGATATATTGTTTTCAAATTCAAACGGTGAAAACGGTCTTTATTGTCTTGTGCCGGTTAACCGCAAGACATCAAAAGCGTGGATATATAATAAAACACTGTTTGAAGAAAATTCAATGAAATTCCCGTCTACGCTTTCGGAATTGTACGATACGCTTGCAAGATATAAAGAGGAACATAAAACATCGGGAGCTGTCTGGACAAACCGTTACGAACCCCTTCAGTTTACGGCTATACTCAATGCTTACGGCCTTACAGACGAAGCTTGGCAGACAGACGAAAATTCGGATGTATTCTATCTTTATTCCAGAAGAGAATGGTACAGTGCGCTTGAATGGCTTACCAAGTTTGAAAAGATAGGTGCGGTTCCGACCGATGAAAAAAACGTACTTACCGGACTTGACAGCAAAACATATAAGCAGATTACGACGTCATCGGGACAAATAATCGAGTTTACGGACAGCTATAATTATATTTATATACAGGCGGCACAAAAAGGAAATCCCGAATGGTCTGCGGCGCCTTGCATGATAAGGGCAGATGAAAATACAAAGCCCGTTATATTGACAAATTTGCCGTATATTAATGAGGCAACCTGCATTTCGTCGTCAGCAACGGCGGAACAACGAAAACAGATATTGTTTTTTATAAATTGGTGCTGCACCGATGAGGGCAATATGTGGGCAAATTTCGGTTGCGCGGGAGAAGGATACAGCATAAACGAAAACGGAGAATTTGCTTTTCTCAAGCACTATTCCGATGAAGTTACTCCGAATATATCCTCCGAAAAATCGGGAAGCATATCGGATATAACGATAGGAAGAATGTTTACAACGGTACCGTGGGATACGATAAATGTAAAAGGACTTTCGGACAGGTATTCGATTCAAAATGAATTCCTGAAAAATGCGGATGTGAGACTTGCTTTTCCGCAGCATTTTAATTCGGCGCAAAGCGTTACGGAAGATAAAACACTTCTGTGGCAATATACGGAGACGGCGAAAAAATTAAAAAGCCTTACTGATGATTTTATTGAATTTTCACGGCAAAACGGATTCTCAGACTATTTTTGGAACAAATATTACAATTCGCTTGTCGAGGCGGGGCTTGAAGAATATACTTTGCTTATGCAAAAGAGAAAACTGTAACATATATCCGAAAAATATAATTGTTTGTTGACTTGAACGGGAAAATGATGTATAATATTTAAGTCATAAATTTATTAAAGTAATAAAAAGGAGCGGAATACGCATCGGATATGCGCTTTCCGGAATAATATCATGCTTGACATTAATTTGATACGTACAAAACCTGACTATGTAAAAGAACGTCTGGCAGCAAAAGGCTGTCATGCGGACATAGATGAGCTTTTGGCTATGGACGCGGAAAAACGTGCTTTCATGACTAAAGTTGAAGAGAAAAAGGCGGAACAGAACAGAGTTTCCAAGCTCATACCTCAGATGAAGAAAGCAGGCGAGGATGTTTCTTCGGTTATGGCTGAAATGAAGACGCTGTCCGATGATATACGGATATTGGACGCTCAACTGAATGAAAAAACAGCTAAAATAAAAGCTTTTATGGATGCATTGCCGAATCTTCCGGCAGACGATGTTGTACCGGGCGGCAAGGAGAACAACAAGGCGGTATATGTTTACGGTGAAAAGCCGCAGTTTGATTTTCAGGCGAAAGACCATGTTGAGCTTGCCACAACGCTTGGTCTGGTTGATTATCCGAGAGGTGCAAAGCTCGGCGGAAACGGCTTCTGGATATATAAAGGTCTGGGAGCACAGCTTGAATGGGCGCTTATCAATTTCTTTATAGAATGCCATATTGCGGACGGATATGAATTTATGCTTCCTCCGCACATTCTCACGTATCAGTGCGGATATACGGCAGGTCAGTTCCCGAAATTTGAGGATGACGTTTTCTCTCTTCAGGAGGACGCAAAGGACGGAAAATTCAGCTTCTTTATGCTCCCCACTGCGGAAACGGCTCTTATAAATTTCCACAGAGACGAAATTCTTACGGAAGACGAGCTTCCTAAAAAGTATTTTGCATATACTCCGTGTTACAGACGTGAGGCGGGCAGCTACCGTGCAAACGAAAGAGGTATGATAAGAGGACATCAGTTCAACAAGGTTGAAATGTTCCAATATACTACTCCGGAAAATTCGGATGCGGCGCTTGACGAGCTTATACGCAAAGCTGAATATATTGTTGAAAGATTGGGTCTGCATTACAGACTTTCAAAGCTCGCGGCAGAGGATTGCTCTGCTTCTATGGCAAAAACATATGACATTGAAGTATGGCTTCCGAGCATGAATGAATATAAAGAGGTATCTTCGGCTTCAAACGCACGCGACTATCAGGCAAGACGCGGAAATATACGTTTCAGACGTAATGAAACCAAGAAGGTTGAATATCTGCATACTCTTAACGCTTCGGGTATGGCTACGAGCAGATTGCTCCCGGCTATTCTTGAACAGTGCCAGCAGGCAGACGGAAGCGTTGTAATTCCGGAATGTCTCAGAAAATATATGGGCGGCAGGGAAAAACTGGAACCTCAGAAATAATGTAAACACAGATAAACAGTTATAAAGCCGACGTGTCTATTGGACAGCCGGCTTTTAAATTCATAATAAAAACATAATACTTTCACAATACCGGATGCATTCACATTGTAATTTATGATATAATAAAATCAAAGTGATTAGTTCCCAAGGAAGATTTTATTGAGACACAGCTTTGCGTATTGCTTCAACGGTTAAATGCAGAGGCTTGTTAATTATGTATGCAATACAACAGGTGTTGCGGTTTAGGAAAAATGTGCGGCAATTCCGCATTGTAAAAAATAAATGAGGTGTAAAGACTTTGATAGAGGTACGCAATCTGACCAAAATATACGGTCATCACCATGCTGTTGACAATATTTCATTTAAGGTTGATGACGGGGAAGTGTTGGGCTTTCTGGGACCTAACGGTGCGGGAAAGACGACTACTATGAATATACTTACGGGTTACATATCGGCAACGTCCGGACAAGCTCTTATAGACGGCGTTGATATTCTCGACGATCCCGAAGGCGTAAAGAAAAAAATAGGCTACCTGCCGGAATTTCCTCCTGTTTATTCCGAAATGACAGTAATGGAATATCTTGACACTGTTTCAAAGCTCAAAAAAGTAAGAGAAGCAGACAGAAAAAAAACGCTTGACGCTGTTATGGAAGTAACGCGCATAGCCGATATGAGAGGACGCCTTATTGCGAACCTTTCAAAGGGCTATAAACAAAGAGTAGGTCTTGCGCAGGCTCTTGTCGGAGACCCTAAAATACTTATACTTGACGAGCCTACCGTAGGCCTTGACCCGAAACAGATTATAGAGATACGCAGTCTGATAAAGGGACTCGGCAAAAAACATACAATTATATTGAGTTCTCACGTGCTTGCCGAGGTAAGCGTTGTGTGCGAAAGAATAATAATAATAAATAAAGGTAAGCTTGTGGCAGACGATACGCCGGAAAATCTTTCAAAACAGCTTCAGGGCGCAAACAGGCTCCAGATAAGAATAGCGGCTCCGGAAAAGCAGGCGGTAAGAATAATACGCGAAATACCGGGAATAGTGAATGTACAGTTTCAGGGAGAAAGAGAAGAGGGAACGAGCGATCTTATAGTTGAAACGGGTGCTGATCTCGATGTGAGAAAAACTGTTTTCAACGGCGCGGCAAGATCGGGTTATCCGCTTCTTATGATGCGCCCGCTTGATATGTCACTTGAAGAGATATTCCTTAAGGTGACGCACCTTGACAAGGAGGTATAAATATGCTGGCAGTTTTTGAAAAAGAATTTAAGAGTTATTTCCGTTCGGCAGTCGGTCCCGTTTTTATAGGATTGTTTTTGCTTGTTTCGGCGGGAATATTTGTGTTCGGATACTTGATTAACGGTATTGTTGCATATACAACTTATCTGAATTATCTGAATCTGGTTTTTATGATAACTATTCCGATACTTACCATGAAGGCGTTTTCGGAAGAACGAAGAACAAAAACGGATCAACTTTTGCTCACAAGCCCCGTAAAAGCTTCCGATATAGTTCTCGGAAAATATTTTGCGGCTGTATCCGTACTGTTTATAACACTGCTGCTTCATTCGCTTGACGCAATAGTAATATCGTTTTTTGCGGTAAATATGTATTTTGCGGATGTAATTATAGCATATATCGGACTTTTCCTTGTGGGATGCGCATACATAGCAATAGGCGTTTTTGTATCGTCTACCACGGATAATCAGGTAATATCCGCAATAATTACTTTTGTGGTACTGCTTGTTATATACGTTATACAGTGGCTGTCCACATCTGCGGTATCTTCCGTGACGACGGGCATTGTTACGTGCGCTGTTATTGCTCTCGGCATTGTTATACTTATATATTCGGCAACAAGAAGTAAAACGGCTTCCGCTTGCGCCGCTATAATATGTGCGCTTGTGATTGCCGTTACCGCGCTTATAGATTCAAGTATATTTGCAGGCTTGCTCAATAATATACTGACATGGCTTTCACTGTTGGAAAGATTTACAGAATATCTTAAAGGCTCTGTAAGCCTTTCATCGTTGATATATCTTCTGAGCTTATCGTTCGTGTTTGTCTACATGACGGTGTATCAGGTGGAAAAACGCAGATGGGTCGGCTGACGGCTTTGCGGTTATTTGATATGAAAGGAATACGGTATATATTATGAAATTTAAATTCAGCTTATCAGAAGCCTTCAGGGACAGAAAATTCAAGTACAGCGGTACAGCTACAATTCTGGTTATTTGCGTTGTTATTGCTACGCTTGTAATAAATCTTCTGTGCAGTTTTATTCCTTATAAAATAGACGTTACGTCCAATAAGTTTTATTCAATATCGAATAAGACACTCAACGTGCTTGACAGATTGGAAAAAGACATAAACATATATTTCCTTTATCAGGCGGGCAATGAGGACGATAATGTAATGGAGCTTGCTTCGCGTTATGCAATGGCGTCAAATCGCATCTCGACAAGGATAGTGGACCCGATAGCAAATCCGGGGTTCGCGGATAAATATAAAATAGACGATGATAAATCTTCATCCGCTCCTTCTACGGGAAGCGTTATAGTTGAATGTAAAGATACGGATAAGTTTGCAATATTGTCGCAAAGCGATTTGTATACATACAATTACGATGAAGAGGGAAATCTTACATCGGCATATTTTGACGCGGAACAGGCATTTACGAGCGCTATTGCCGCTGTAACAAATGAAAAGACGTATAACGTTGCGTTGCTTACGGGACACAATGAAAATGAAATGCCGGAAGCTATGCTCAAGGTTCTCAAAAATATGTTTTTTAATGTTTTCACATTGAATCTTCAGACCGAAAAGGCAATACCGCCCGAAACCGATGTACTTGTTATTCTTGCGCCGGAATTTGACCTTATGGAAGACGAAAAGAAAATAATAATGGATTATCTTGATGTTACAGATACGGCAGGCAACGCGATTTTTGTTATGGGAAAAGCGTCTACGTCTACTCCTAACTTTGATGAGATAATGAAGTATTACAGCCTTACTTTGGATAACCGGGTGATTTATGAGGAAGACTCTTCTTTGTATGCGTCCGGAATAAAGTATGCACTCATGCTTCCGTATAACAGCATAAGCGCAACAAACACAATAAGCGTTTCGCAAAGACTTTACCTTAATAAAGCTAAGCCTATATACAGCGACGAACTCAAAAAAACTACAATAAAAATCGAAGACGTCGCCATAACATCATCAAAGGCATGGGCTTCGTCGGATGTTAAGTCAGGCACTATGGAGTATGACAAGGATAAGGATACGAGTACGGAAAACGGTTTTGTACCGGCGGTTGCCGTAACCGAATACGGAAATAATGAGGGCAATCTCTATTCAAGACTTTTCATAATGAATTGCGCAGAATTTATGCTCAGCGACCAGATAATGCTGAACAACTATGCAAATGATGAAGTATTTTATTCCGCACTGCTCTGGTGTCTTGACAACACTACTTCGATGATAACGATTACGCCGAAGTATTATATTACATCCACGCATACTCTTTCAAGCGGCGGTGTATATGCATATGCGGCAGTGCTTGGAATTGCGTTGCCGGTTGCAATACTCACAGGCGGATTGGTTGTATATCTCAAGAGGAGACATTTGTAATGACGAAAAAATTAAGATCGATAATAATAACCGTTTCGATAGGGGTGCTTGCTCTGGTTGCGTACTTTGTTGTCGATTATATTGTAAAAAACATCGATGAACCTACAGCAACAAGTGTAAAGCTTACCGAGTTTTCTACCGGTAATATTGCTTCTCTGAAGATTACTCTTAAGGACGGACAATATTATTATGTTACGGAAAATGCGGATTCTTCCGATGCAACTTCCGTATCGTACAAAGTAACGTTTAACGGAATCTATGAGGGCTTGGCTTACAGTGCTTCTTCCGCGAAAACGATGATGGGTTATGCGTGCACGCTTACGGCGAAAAGAGACCTCGGTGAGACGGATGAATCCGAATACGTTCTTTACGGACTTGACGATCCTTTGAGCGTTGTTACGCTCACAAAAATGAACGGCGAAACGTTTAATATATACGTGGGAAGCATGGCAGGTGCTGATTCGGCGTATTATTGCAGGGTTGACGGAAGCAATCATGTGTACATTATATCGGGTTCTTACGGAGAAATGTTTACACGTACGCCAAACAAAATGCGTATAACACAGTTTTCTGTTGCAGTTGACGCGGACAAGGTTGATACGTTTACGTGGCAGTATGAAGATAATAAACCTGTGTATGTTTATAGGGATCTCGAGATATCGGTATTTAATCCGTTTACAAAATATTTTGTATCATCACCTTGGGGCAATAAAATGCCGGTGAACGGAGATATGTTTTCAGACCTTCTCGCAAGTCTTGACGTTCTTTATATTTCCGACTATATTACGCCTAAGGTGGACGGTTCGGAAGTAAATCTTGCCGACTACGGTCTGGATAAACCGTGGGGATACTATAAAATTACGGGCATAGACGGCACAACTCAAGAGTTTTCGTTTGGAAACTATGTTGACGAGAGCGCAAAATATTATTGCTATATGCTTGACCATGCAACCAATGATATTTATACGGTGCTCAGAGATAAGGTGTCTTTTATAAAAAACTATACAGCTTTGACTGTTACCACACCGTATATAGTTAACGCTTACATGAAAGAGATACAGTATCTTACGGCTGAATTTGCAGGTAAAACTTCCGTTATGGAAATGAAGAGAACGTATTTGTCCGATGAGGAAAAAAAGGCGCTTGAAGAAGCAGGCGAAAATGTGGTTGATTATACAACAAAAGTAACTCTTGACGGAATTGCTTATGACTCTTATGCGCTTTCGATGCTGTATCAATGCGCAACGGGAGTACGTATTCAGGGGCAGTACAAGGATTACGAACATGATGAAGTGCCTATGCTTAAGATTACGTTTACTCCTTTTGATGCCGATGAAAAGCCTTGTGTAATAGAATATTACAAAATAGACAACAATTTTTGCGCGGCATATATAAACGGTACTTGTGATTTTGTTGTATCTGTTAAGGCGGTTCAGAATTATATAAACGGAGTTGCGTTGGTTAAGGACGGCGGCATTCCAAATTATGTTGTCTGATGGTTTATTTGTAAATTTTATATTGTGATATGGCAGGCTGATGCATCATTTGTTGTTATTGCGTCAGCCTGTTGTCTTATAAAATAAGGGGATTGTAATGAAAAAATTTATTCCGAATATACTCAGTATAATGCGGATGTTCGGAGCTGTTTTATTGCTTTTGACAGCGCCTTTGTCATCGGCTTTTAATATTGTATATATATTGTGCGGGATTACGGACGTTGCGGACGGATTTTTGGCAAGACGGATGAAATGCGGGAGTCGGTTGGGCGCGATATTGGATAGTATAGCGGACTTTATGTTTGTTGCATCTGCTGTTATTGCGCTCAGATATATGCTTATGTACTGTGTCCCGCTGTTTATTCAAATAACGGCAATTACAGAGGCTGTTATAAAGGCGGCTACGTATATTTACGGAAGTATAAAGTTTAAAACAAGCGCGTCACTGCATACTGTTTTGAACAAAATAACGGGTATAATGCTGTTTTTACTTGTTTTCATTTTTCAAACCGAAGCTTTTAATGTCTATTGTATTTTTGTTTGCGTTGTTTCTTTAGCGGCTACCGCTGAAGAATGGGCAATTCATATAATATCGGACAAGTATGATCCCGATACAAAAGGAATATTTGGTACAGTAAAAGGCAAAAACAAATAAAGCCTGAATTATCGGCAGATTTTTTATCCAAACAAATATTTTATTTTATAATTCTTTTCAAAATGCTCTTATTATAGTCGAGTATATAATAAAATCACGTTACGGATTTTCGATGAAAATTTTATTGAAATATGAACCTGTATTATATTATTACTATTGGTCGGGAGGAGCAAACAAATGCCGAAAACAGTTTTTTTATCGCCTTCATCACAAAAATTTATAGTAGGAAACGGCGAATACGGTACCGAGGCACGCAGAATGAATGAACTTGGAAATATTATAGAATATGAATTGGAACGAAACGGTGTGTTCGTGGAGCGCGAGGGTAACGAAATTTCAACAGAAGAACGCGTTCGTATTGCAAATTCGCTGAATGTGGACGCTTATATATCTCTTCACAGCAATCGCGCACCGGATGATATCGCAGGAACTATGAGCGGAACAGAAATTTATATACGCCCGGATAACAAGGAATCGTTGAAGCTTGCGTCTGTAATATATAAAAATATGCGTTGTACAAAAGGGTTTACCGAAAGAGGAATCAGGGAAAATGCTAAATTCACTGAAGTAAATGCACCTAAAATGCCGTGCTGTCTTATAGAAACAGATTATCATGATAATTACGAAAGATCTTGCTGGATTATTGAAAATATGCGCGACATTGCTATTTCAATTACAAAGGGAATTTTGGAATATTTCGGACAGGAGTATAAAGAACGCATAAACCGCAAATATTACCGTGTACAGTTAGGCGCATTTATAGATAAACAGAATGCCGAGAAAATGTCTAGGATACTCCAGAATGCCGGATTTCCGACGGTGATAAAATATTATTGATTGTCTTTATAATTTACTGCCTACGGGTTATAAACGAATAACAGCGTTATATTGTGTTAAATTTAACAATTTGTAAAAATATCAAGTGATATATTGACAATTTGCCGGATGTGTGTTAAACTGCTTAAGTAATGTAATTCATATAAGGAGGAAAATATATGAACGAAACAGTTAAACTGTATGTTTCTCCGAACGGTTCGGATAAAAATACAGGCTCTGCCGATAAACCGTTTGCAACGGTTGCAAGAGCGGTGGAAGCGGTAAGAAATATAATCGAACAAGGTCTTACGGCTCCTGTTACGGTTTATTTTCATAAGGGCGATTACAGCGTATCATGTATTGAGCTTACAAAAGAGGACAGCGGTTCTGAGCAGTTCCCGATAACATATTGCGCATACGGTGATGGTGAGGTTATGTTCAACAGCGGAGTTTCGCTTGATATGTCCAAATTCAAACCGGTTGAGGGCAAAGCAAAATCAAGATTAAAGGAATGTGCAAAAGACAAAGTATTTGTATATGACCTGAAAGCGGACGGAATAAAAAAAGAACAGGTCGGACCGGTTTATGCTTTCGGCTCGCATAACACGGCAGGAAGATATCCGGGGGATACTGTCGGCAAAAACAGCGAATTGTTCTGGGATGACAAAAGAATGACTCTGGCAAGGTATCCGAATGAAGGATTCCTGCAAATAAAGGACGTTGCCGATTGGGGCGAGTGCATAAGGCTTTCAAGAGACGGAGAATGGAATCCGTATTGGCAGGATGTGACAAAGCCTTTACGCGGAGGCACAATAGTTGTTGACGACGAAACCGCAGAAGAAATGAAGACGTGGAAAACGCCTGAAACTGCATGGGCATTCGGATATTTCTTTGTAGATTGGGGTGACGCGGCAACACCGGTTGACTGGATAAATTTACAGGATAAAACCGTAAAAATGAAATTTACATCTCCATATGGTTACAGAGAGGGCGGAGAATATTTTCTGTTTAACGTTCTTGAAGAGCTTGACGCGCCGGGAGAATATTTTATTGACAGAGATG
>CAJLXE010000041.1 GCA_905210525.1 uncultured Clostridia bacterium
TACCGCCCATTCCTATAATCGGAATTTTAACAGCTTCATAAACTCTGTACACCATCGACAACGCCACCGGCTTTATTGCAGGCCCCGAAAATCCGCCCGATTTGTTCGCAATAACGGGCTTTTTTGTCTTAAGGTCTATTCTCATGCCCATAAGAGTGTTTATCATGCTTATTCCGTCCGCGCCCGCGTCCTCGCACGCTTTGGCTATCGACACTATATCCGTAACATTCGGCGACAGCTTGATAAAAACAGGCTTTGAAGTCACCTTTTTTACGGCTTCCGTTACCTTTGCCGCGGACTCCGGAGATGTGCCGAAGCTCATTCCTCCCCCGTGAACGTTGGGACACGAAATATTTACTTCAAACCAGCCTATCTGCGCCTCGGAATCAAGTCTTTCGCACGTATAAGCGTAATCTTCTACCGAAAATCCGCTCACGTTTGCAATAACCGGCTTATTGAAGCATTTTGCAAGCTTTACAAGCTCTTCGTTTATGACCGCTTCAACTCCCGGATTCTGCAATCCTACGGCATTTATCATTCCGTCCGTACATTCCGCTATGCGCGGTGTGGGATTGCCGAAACGCGCCTCCCTTGTAGTACCCTTGAACGAAAATGTTCCGAGGCAGTTTATATCGTACAGCTGCGCAAATTCGTATCCGTAACCGAACGTTCCCGATGCAGGTATTACGGGATTGTCTATCTGTATTCCGGCAAGATTTACAGTTGTGTTTATATCCGAAAATTCATTTACCATATTATTTCTTCCTTTTCCAGCACAGGCCCGTCCTTACATATTCTCTTACTGCCGTATTTTGTTTTGCACGAACATCCCATGCACGCACCGAATCCGCATCCCATCCGCTCTTCAAAGCTGAACTGTCCGCTCGTTGCAGATTCTTTATATACTGCCCTGAGCATTGCCTCCGGTCCGCACGTATAGAAATACGTATATTCAATTTCCGGCATTGCATTTGTCACAAAACCTTTTATTCCCGCCGAGCCGTCAACCGTCGTCACAAGCACGTCTGCGCCTATATCCGTAAACGAATCAAAGCAGAATATTTCTTTCTTTGTGTTGAAGCCGAGTATGACGCTTACTTTCTTGCCCTCACTTTTAAGCTTTCTGCACAAATTATACAGAGGAGGTATCCCTACCCCGCCGCCTATCAGCAAAGGTCTTTCTCCGCTTTTTGAAGTGTCGTAGCCGTTGCCGAGTCCCGTAAGCACATCGAGAATCATGCCCTTTTTCATTGCGGACATATTTTCCGTCCCCTTGCCTACAACTTTATATATTATCTTTATGAAGTCCTCGCCGTAATCAAATACGGAAATAGGTCTGCGCAGATAAAATCCGTCAAGTTTTATGTTTATGAACTGTCCCGGCGCGGTTACCGCGCTTGAATCGCCTTTAAGCTCCATCATGTACACTCCGGGCGCAACGGAAACATTTTCATTTACGGTGTATAAATTCTGTTTCATCCGTACTTCCTTTCATCAGGCGTCTATTGTGGATATGCAAAGCGTCGTTTCTTCAAGCACATCCAGAAGAACCTTCACCGTATCAAGTGCGGTAAACATAGTTATATTGTTTTCAACCGCGCACTGACGTATCTCATAACCGTCCGAAAGCACTCCCGACGAATTCATATCCCTTGTATTTATGACGTACGTTACATATCCGCCTCTTATAGCGTCAAGAATTTCTTCGCTTCCGTCGCTTATTTTCTTAAGCGAATGTGTTCTTATGCCGTTTTGCTTGAGAAACTGCGCCGTTCCCTCCGTTGCCTGAATGTTGAAGCCCATGTTGTAAAAACGTCTTATAAGCGGAAGCGCTTCTTCCTTATCCTTATCCGCTATCGTTGCAAGAACCGTTCCGTAATTAACCACGCTCATACCCGACGCCTGAAGCGCTTTATACAGTGCTCTTGTAAGACTGTTATCATAGCCTATCGCCTCTCCCGTGGATTTCATTTCGGGTGAAAGATATGCGTCAAGGCCGCGCAGCTTCGAGAACGAGAACGCCGGCGCTTTTACATAATAGCGCTTCTTTTCGGCGGGATAAAGCACATTTATGCCCTGTTCCTTCAAAGATTTGCCGAGTATTGCAAGAGTGCCTATATCCGCAAGACTGTAACCCGTTGCCTTTGAAAGGAACGGCACCGTTCTTGAAGAACGCGGATTTACTTCTATTATGAAAACGTTATCGTTGCCGTCAACTATAAACTGTATGTTGTAAAGTCCCACTATACCGATTCCGAGTCCCAGCTTCTTTGTGTAATCGAGAATAGTATCTTTTACATTCTGAGAAAGGCTGAATGACGGATAAACGCTTATCGAATCGCCCGAATGTACTCCCGTGCGTTCCACAAGCTCCATTATTCCCGGAACAAACACGTCTTTTCCGTCGCAAACCGCGTCAACCTCTACCTCTTTGCCCTGAATGTATTTATCCACAAGAACGGGCTTGTCTTCATCTATTTCAACAGCCGTTTTGAGATAATGTCTGAGCTGAGCTTCGTCCGCGACTATCTGCATTGCTCTGCCGCCGAGAACAAACGACGGTCTCACAAGCACCGGATATCCTATTTCGCGCGCCGCATTAACGCCGTCTTCTATTTTTGTTACGGCTTTGCCTTTCGGCTGAGGAATACCCAGCGAACGCAGTACTTTTTCAAATGCGTCACGGTTTTCCGCTTTTTCTATTGCGTCGCAATCCGTACCTATTATTTTCACTCCGCGTTCCGTAAGCGGCGCCGCAAGATTTATTGCCGTCTGTCCGCCGAGAGACGCTATAACACCTATCGGTTTTTCAAGATGAATTATGTTCATAACGTCTTCAACGCAAAGCGGTTCAAAATAAAGCTTGTCGGATGTTGTGTAATCCGTTGAAACAGTCTCGGGATTATTGTTTATTATTATTGCCTCGTACCCGGCTGCTTTTATGGTTTTTACGGCATGAACGGTTGAATAATCAAACTCAACGCCCTGACCTATTCTTATCGGACCCGAACCGAGAACTATTACCTTCTTTTTATCCGAAACTATTGATTCATTCTCATCCTCGTACGTTGAATAAAAATACGGTATATAGCTTTCAAATTCCGAGGCGCAGGTATCTATCATCTTATACACGGGGAATATATTGTTTTCCACCCTCATATTGTAAACGTCAATTTCTCTGCATTTCCACAGCTTTGCAATGTATTTATCGGAGAATCCCATTTTCTTTGCTTCTCTGAGCATTTGCGCGTCAAATGGTAATCTTGATATCTCTTCTTCCATATTGATTATGTTCTTTATTTTTTCAAGGAAGAACATATCGATTTTTGTCTCATCCCATATGAGCCCCAAGTCCGCGCCGTGCCATATAAGTTCTGCAATAGCATATATTCTGTCATCCGTGCCGTCCTTTATATATTCCATGAGCCTGTCGTATGTGTAGGAATTGAATTTTTCCATATACAGATGACATACGCCTATCTCAAGAGAGCGCGTAGCCTTGAGGAGGCTTTCTTCAAACGTTCTGCCTATGCTCATAACCTCGCCGGTAGCCTTCATCTGAGTTGAAAGCTTATTATTTGCAGACGCAAACTTATCAAACGGGAAACGCGGCATCTTAGTAACAACATAGTCGAGCGTAGGCTCAAACGACGCAGGAGTATTCGCTATCTTTATTTCATCAAGAGTCATTCCCACCGATATTTTTGCCGATACCCTTGCAATGGGATATCCGCTCGCCTTTGAAGCAAGCGCCGATGAACGTGAAACCCTCGGGTTTACCTCTATCAGATAATAATTGAATGAATGAGGATCAAGCGCAAACTGCACATTACAGCCGCCCTCAACCTTAAGCGCACGGATAATTTTAAGCGCACTGTCTCTGAGCATATGATATTCTTTATTTGTGAGCGTCTGCGACGGGCATACGACTATGGAATCGCCCGTATGTATTCCCACCGGATCGAGATTTTCCATATTACATATGGTTATTGCAGTATCGTTTGCATCCCGCATAACCTCATATTCTATTTCCTTATAACCTTTTATGCTCTTTTCCACAAGCACCTGATGCACAGGAGACAATTTCAGAGCATTTTTGAGTATTTCTCTGCATTCCTTTTGGTTGTCGGCAAATCCGCCGCCCGTGCCGCCGAGAGTAAATGCAGGTCTGAGAACTACCGGATAACCGATTTCCTCTGCCGCGGCAATGCCCTCGTCCATATCCGACGCTATTTTCGACGGAAGCACCGGCTCGCCGAGGCTTTCGCAAAGCTCCTTAAAAAGCTCTCTGTCTTCCGCCATCTCTATGCTATGCGACGACGTACCGAGCAATTCAACGTTACATTCACGAAGAATACCCTTTCTTTCAAGCTGCATAGCCAGATTCAGTCCCGTCTGACCGCCTATTCCCGGAACTATTGCGTCCGGACGTTCATAACGTATAACCTTTGCAACGTATTCCAGAGTAAGCGGTTCCATATAAACCTTGTCCGCTATCGACGTATCGGTCATTATAGTCGCCGGATTTGAGTTGCACAAAACCACCTCATATCCCTCTTCTTTAAGAGCAAGACAAGCCTGTGTTCCGGCATAATCAAATTCCGCCGCCTGACCTATAACTATCGGTCCCGAACCTATAACAAGTATTTTTTTAAGATCTGTTCTTTTAGACATAATATTTCAACGGCTCAAAAAGCCTTTCCTTTCCTATGTATATTGAGTATCGAACCCGAGCGTCACTTCTTATTTTTCTGCATATTCTCTACAAACTTATCGAAGAGGTACGTACTGTCCTGAGGTCCGGGAGCGCTTTCGGGATGGTACTGAACCGAAAATACGCAGTCTTTGCCGCAAGCTACGCCCTCAACCGTACCGTCAAGCAGATTTACATGAGTAATATCAAGGCCTGTTCCCTCAAGACTGTCCTTATCAACCGCATACGAGTGATTCTGAGACGTTATTTCTATTTTACCGGTTTCAATATTTTTTACGGGATGATTTCCGCCTCTGTGACCGAACTTAAGCTTATATGTCTTTGCGCCGTATGCAAGACTGATTATCTGATGTCCAAGGCATATTCCGAATATAGGATATTTTCCTCTGAGCTCCTTTACAAGCTCGATTACGGGAGTTACATCCTCGGGATTTCCCGGTCCGTTTGAGAGAAATATTCCGTCCGGATTCATTCTTTCAACCTCGGATGCGGGGGTGTTGTACGGTATTACCGTGACATTGCAGCCTCTTGCATTGAGCGAACGCACTATATTGAGCTTTATTCCGCAATCCACCGCAACAACGTTGAAGCGTGCGTTTGCAGTTCTCGAATACCATCTTTTCTTGCAGCTTACCTTATTTACGGCGTCGGTAGGTACGGGAGTATTCTTTATTATTTCAACAGCATCGGATACGGGAGTATCTGCCGCAGTTATAATCACGCGGCGGCTGCCGAGATTCCTTATGCTTCTTGTAAGTTTTCGTGTATCTATTCCCGATATGCCCGGAATATGATATTCGCACATTACTTCGGCAAGAGTTTTCGTGTAACGGAAATTGGACGGCTGATCGTTATATTCTCTTACTATAAGACCGTCTATCGTCGGAGTTTTGGTTTCAAAATCTTCATCCGTAATGCCGTAATTTCCTATGAGCGGATACGTCATCACAACCGCCTGATACGTATATGAGGGGTCGGATATTATTTCCTGATATCCCACCATTGACGTATTGAATACGATCTCGCACACTTTATCAGAGTCGTCTCCGAATCCGTAACCGTAATACTCGCTTCCATCCTCAAGGACTATTTTTCGATCCTTTGTTTTAATCATAATACTGATTTCCCTCCGTATATTGTGGCAATATGCGTTCCGTAAACGCTTTTGCCCGTAAAAGGAGAAGCTTTGCCCATAGACAGAAAGCTCTCCCGCTTTATTTCATATTTATTTTTTACATCCCATATGCACCAATCGTTGCCGTTTATCGGAATACCGAACCGTTTACGAGGATTAACCGCAAGCAACTCTATCAGCTTTTCCACGGAAATTATATTTTTCAGCACAAGCTCTGTGTAAAGCACGGGAAACGCCGTTTCAAGTCCGACTATGCCCATTGCGCTTTTTTCAAGTCCGCGTGATTTTTCTTCGGCACTGTGCGGTGCATGATCTGTGGCTATCATGTCGATGGTTCCGTCGGAAACGCCTTCTATCAGGGCAAGTCTGTCCTCCTCGGAACGCAGAGGCGGGTTCATTTTGAATCTGCCGTCCTCCTCGATATCCATATCATTGAGCGTCAGGTAATGCGGAGCCGTCTCGCACGAAATATCAACGCCGCGTTTTTTTGCATTTCTTATCAGTTCAACGCTTTCCTTTGTTGAAATGTGACATACATGATACGCACAACCCGTTTTTTCGGCAAGCTCAATGTCTCTTTTTATAGGTCCCCATTCGGATTGAGAACATATACCTCTGTGCGAATGTAACCTTGCGTATTCGCCGTCATGTATGTATCCCCCGCATAAAAGCGAATTATCCTCGCAGTGCGCCGCTATTATTTTACCGAGACTTTTGGCTTTGCGCATTGCTTTTTCCATGATTTCACCGCTTTGTACACCCTTGCCGTCATCCGAAAATGCAACCGCATATTCCGCAAGCGCGTCCATGTCCGCAAGCACTTCGCCCTTTTCGCCTTTTGTGATAGCCGCATACGGATAAACCGCAATCCGCGCATTGCTTTTTATCAATTCTATCTGCCTCATTATATTGTCAACGCAGTCCGGCACCGGCGAAAGATTCGGCATAGCGCATACCGCCGTATATCCGCCGTGAGCCGCCGCAGCAGTTCCGCTCGCGATTGTTTCCTTATAAGAAAAACCCGGTTCTCGTAAATGCACATGCACATCACAAAAACCGGGAAAAATAATACAATCGGAAACAATACGATCGTCTGAAACACTGCTGTGACCGGAGGCGTCCGAAAAACGAAAAACACTATCCCCTATATAGGCATTGCACTTTTTCATTTTTCCTTTTTTATAAACCGTCGCATTGTTAAGAACAATGTTCATTATAATAATCAGCCTTTCCGAGTAACGGACGTTCCAACATTCGGACGCCCTGTTGTTTTCAAGTTATTATACCATGAGCAATTAGGTTTGTCAATATGTTTACAAAAATATAACAATTAACTCCCGAAAGCATATAAAAAAAGCGGCGCACAATATGCGCCGTTTTCGTTTTATTTTGTATTGTATTTAAGACCGTTTTCATCCGCAGTTACTTCAACAACACTGTTTTCTCTGATATCGCCCTTCAATATAAGTCTGCCGATATCCGTTTCAACAGTTCTCTGTATGAATCTTCTGATAGGTCTTGCGCCGTATGCCGGATCAAACGAATTGTCAACAATGTAGCGGCAACCCTCGTCCGTAAGAACAAGCTGTATATTCTTTTCCGCGAGCCTGTTCTTAAGCATATTGAACTGCAATCTTGCAATGCTCTTCACTTCATTGATTCCGAGCGGCTTGAATACAACGATATCGTCAATACGATTTATAAATTCAGGCTTCATGTAGCGCTTGAGTTCGTCCGTAACAAGATTACGTGTTTCATCGTCAACCGTGCCGCCATCCTTTATTCTTTCCGTAAGGAACGCACTGCCTATGTTTGACGTCATTATGACAACCGTATTCTTGAAGTCTACAACTCTGCCCTGACTGTCCGTAAGTCTTCCGTCGTCCAGCAACTGAAGCAGTATATTGAATACGTCCGGATGCGCTTTTTCGATTTCATCAAACAATATTACGCAGTACGGTTTTCTTCTTACGGCTTCGGTAAGCTGTCCGCCCTCATCGTATCCTACATATCCCGGAGGTGCGCCTATAAGACGCGATACCGAAAATTTCTCCATGTATTCGGACATATCTATCCTTACCATGTTTTCTTCACTGTCAAAAAGCGTTGCGGCAAGAGTTTTTGCAACTTCGGTTTTGCCCACGCCCGTAGGTCCGAGGAATATGAACGAACCGATAGGTCTGTTCGGATCCTTAAGCCCCGCCCTTGCACGTATTACGGCGTTGGTTATTGCGGTAATTGCTTCGTCCTGTCCCACTACACGTTCTTTCATTACTTTGTCAAGATTGAGCATCTTTTCTTTTTCGCTTTCAACAAGCTTTGTAACCGGAATACCCGTCCACTGAGATACTATCTGAGCTATTTCTTCGGAGGTTACTTCTTCCCTCAGAAGTCTGTTTTCACCCTCTATCGCTTTATTTTTTTCTTCGAGCTCCTGCTGAAGTTTAGGAAGCGTTCCGTATTTAATCTGAGCCACCTTATTGAGGTCATACTCTCTTTCGGCGCGTTCCATATCCGCCTTTTGCTGCTCTATTTTCGTTTTAAGAGCCTTTGTTTCCTCAATCTGCTCCTTCTCTTTTTTCCACTGAACGCTCTTTGCGTCAAGCGTCTGCTGCAGCTCGGCAATTTCCGACTGTATTGTTTCCAGTCTCTTTACAGAGCCTTCGTCGGTTTCCTTTTTGAGCGCCTCGCGTTCTATCTGAAGCTGCATCATTTTTCTTGTTATTTCATCAAGCTCGGCAGGCATACTGTCTATTTCCATTCTGAGCATTGCTGCCGCTTCATCCACAAGATCGATAGCCTTATCGGGCAAAAATCTGTCCGTTATATAACGGTGAGACAACTGAGCCGCCGCAATAAGCGCGCTGTCCTTAATTCTTACGCCATGGTGTATCTCAAATTTTTCTTTGAGTCCTCTCAGAATTGATATTGTGTCTTCAACCGTCGGCTGATCGATAAGAACCGGCTGGAAACGTCTTTCAAGTGCGGGGTCCTTTTCGATGTACTTTCTGTATTCGTCAAGCGTCGTTGCGCCTATGCAGTGCAGTTCGCCTCTCGCAAGCTTCGGCTTGAGCAAATTGCCTGCGTCCATTGAGCCTTCCGTCTTGCCGGCGCCGACTATATTGTGCAATTCATCAATAAACAGAATTATTTCGCCGTTTGATTTTTCCACTTCGTTAAGAACGCTCTTGAGTCTTTCCTCAAACTGACCTCTGTATTTTGCACCTGCCACAAGTGCGCCCATATCAAGCTCGAAAATACGTTTGTTCTTGATTGATTCCGGCACATCGCCCTTGAGTATTCTCTGTGCGAGACCTTCCACAACAGCCGTTTTACCAACGCCCGGTTCACCTATAAGAACAGGGTTATTTTTCGTTCTTCTGCAGAGAATCCTGAGCATATGACGTATTTCTTCGTCCCTTCCTATTATAGGATCAAGCTTGTTCTTTTTTGCAAGCTCTATAAGATCTCTGCCGTACTTTTCCAATGTATTATAGGTATCCTCAGGCGTCTGTGAGGTTATACGCTGATTTTTTCTTACCGCCATAAGCTCCTTCAAAAACTTATCCTTTGTAATTCCGTACCTCTTTATAAGCTCTGCCGAATATCCGTCGTTTGCTTCTATGAGCGCTATATACAGATGCTCCGTGCCCATATATTCATCCTTGAATTCGTTCATGACTTTTTCCGCACGGATAAATATTTCGTTAAGCCTTCTCGTGATATACGGCTGCTGATTGCTTCCGCTCACCTTCGGCCGCGAGTCAACATATTTTTGGAGCTGAGCTTCCATTTCAGCCGTGTTAACGCCCATGGAGTTGAGTATTCCTTTGATAGTGCTTTCAGGCTGCTGCAAAAGCGCCAGATGAAGCATCTCAACGTCTATCTCCTGAATTGAATTTTCTATTGCCATATTCTGTGCGGCTACAATAGCCTCTTGTGTTTTCTGAGTCATTTTCTCGATGTTCATAATACCATCTCCCATCTCACCGTAAAAATGTATTACCGTTCTGTTTTATATAATCAAATCTGATGTATTTTCTGCAGTTCCTTATAGAGAGTTATCTCTTTTTCGCCGGGATTATCCGGAATTACTATAACTATATTCACTATAAGGTCACCGACGTTGCCTTTTCTGTCCTTAAAGCCTTTATTCGGTATCTTAAGCTTTTTGCCCGCCTGCGTTCCCGGTTTTATATTCAGGTTTATCACCGAACCGTCTATTGTCGCAAACGAAACTTTTCCGCCGAGTACCGCGTCATACGGAGTTATATTTATATTCTGCGTAAGAACGCCGTCCTTAAGCTTATAAACCGCGTCATCCTCAACAACTATCTTAAGCTCCACGCCGGCATTTTTCATTCTGAGCTTTTCTCCGCTCTTTATGCCCGCCGGAATTTTTACTTTAAGCTGTTTGAGCTGTCCGCTTCCGTCGTCAAGCGACATCATTCTTTCCGTACCGTGATAAGCTTCATACACGCTTATCTTCACTTCTGCGGAAGACATCTGCTGATATTGCGGTTGCGCCTGCCTTCTGAAGCTCCCCGTAAACGGATTGCCCGCCGTTCTTCTGCCTGTCGTATATGTTCCCGATGTACCCG
>CAJLXE010000042.1 GCA_905210525.1 uncultured Clostridia bacterium
AATGTCTCTGTCCTTAGGAGCAACGTCATTAACGAGACGATCGCCGATGTAAAGCTCACACTGAGAAATTTCTTCAAGACCGGCAATCATTCTGAGTGTTGTTGATTTACCGCAACCGGAAGGTCCTACCAAAACTACAAATTCCTTATCTCTTATATAAAGATTAAGGTCGTTAACGGCTTTAACTTCGCCGTGATATACTTTATATATACCTTTAAGTGTTAAACTTGCCATGTTTAACTTTACCTCCTGAAATCATATATAACAATATAAATTATATACTTAAATTTGCTTATACTATTATAAACTATATAAGTCAAAATGTCTATTGACAATTTAACCAAAAAAAAGGGCATTATTATAGTACTTTTTACAAATATGATAAGCGAATATTTATACTGTGAAAATATTACGGCAGAATTGCTCCCGCCAGCTCGCATACAATATCAATAGGTTCACCCGAATCGTTTTCGGTAAGGAACATTGTCATTGACGGAAGCGGAATGAACGGGCTTATGCATATTACTTGTGACGGAATGCCGTTAACGGAGGATGAAACGGAAAAGCCGTCTATTGAGCCGTAGGAATCCACCGAAAGCAATGAATGTTCGTATTTTTGTCCTTGATATGAAGTATGCCAGGTCATGCCTATTTCGAGAGGCTTGTCATTTGCAACCAACGAATTATACATTGCGGCGCCTTCATATGTTGTGAATATTGACTGATATACCATTGATTTTACGGAGCTTTCCTTGCAGTATTCTTTCAGCTTTTTTACGAAATCGGCGGAATTTCCGCGGAATGATCCGTTATCCGTTTCTTTTCCTATGTTGAATTGCCAATCGAATTTCAGCCTTGATTCATTTTTGCCTTGTACGCTCAGTATAAAATTGCCGTTGACTGTGTATTTGCCGCCGCTTATTTCAAAATTATAGCTCAGGGTCTGTCCGCCGCAGAATGTGAGAGGAGACCATGATTCAAAAAGAACTCTGTTTGTCGGATCCTCAGGATTTATTGATGCCGAGCTTTTATTTTCGTCGGTTATTTGCACAACACCGCATCCGGTTGCCATCATAACCACACAAAGTAATACGATAATTGCTTTTATTTTTGAAAATTTCATATAAATATTGCCTTTCATTCATATTTATAACCGTAAATCATCGCGCGCAATGACGCAGATTCCGATTGCAAAACGGCTATTCTGCGATATTATTTTATCATAAATCCGTTTAATGTCAATACGATGACGCCAAATACGTAAAAAAGTAATAATTTTACGCAAATTAAATGAAAAAAGGGGTTGTATTTTTAAGGAAAGTATGCTATAATACTAATGTATTAACGAGAGTGGGGAAACCCACTCTCAAGTGTTTATTTGAGAAATTATTTTGGAGGCAGACTTGAGTAAAATTAAACAAACGGCAGAAGAACTGGCTCAGCCTATTGCGGCAAAGCTCGGTTTGAGTTTATATGACGTGGAATATAAAAAAGAAGGTTCGGACTGGCGCCTTACTTATTATATAGATAAAGACGGCGGAGTTTCGCTGAGTGACTGCGAAGAATTCAGCAGAGCCGTATCGGAAGTGCTTGATGCCGAGGATCCCATAGAACAAAATTATATACTTACCGTTTCTTCTCCCGGTATAGAAAGAAAATTGTCAAAGCCTGCTCACTATGCCGCGGTTGTCGGCAAGGAAATAGAAATAAGGCTTTTTGCTCCCGTTAACGGAGAAAAAAAGCTTACAGGCATACTCAAAAGCTTTGAAGAGCCTTTTGCCGAAATTGAAATTGACGGCACCTGTGTAAAAATAGACATGAAAGATATATCCGCCGCAAAGCTGGTTTATCATTTTTAAATGTAGCATATGACGGCATATGTTGTGCCGTCGGTCGGATTTTTGACGAAAATAAAAATTTATAATTTATACATACATGAAAGGTAAAATCAGAATACACTGATAATGGTTGGTAAAATGGATCCGGAATTTATGAGTCTGATTGATACCCTTACAGCGGAAAAGGGTATCAACAAGGATGTACTGTTGGAAACAATTAAACACGCTCTGCAAACGGCTTACAGAAAAAAAGTCGGAAAAGACGTTGATGTTGATATTGCCATAGATGAAAAAACTGGTGCATACAGAGTGTATGCAATCAAAAATGTTGTCGAAGACGATAAAGAAGAAATTACCGAGAACGACATTGTGTACAGAGATGCGCTGAAATATGATTCCAAGGCTGAAATAGGCGGAACAATCCGTATTGATGTTACTCCGAAGGATTTCGGAAGAATGGCTGTTCTTAATGCAAAACAGGTTATAGAGCAAAAACTGAAAGAAGCCGAGAGAGACAGCCTCTATGAAGAGTTTGCCGCAAAGCAGGATGAAATCATTATCGGAACGGTTCAGAGAGTGGAAATAAAACCCGATCCCATGGGCGGAAAACCCAAAAAGACGGTATATGTAAATCTTGAAAAAACAGATTGCGCAATGTACGAAAAGGATCAGGTTGCCGGAGAAATATATAAGTCCAATATGAAGATTCCGGTTTATGTATATAAGGTAGAAAAGACAACCAAGGGTCCTAAAATATTTGTATCTCGTTCGCATCCGAATCTGGTTGTAAGGCTGCTTGAAAGAGAAGTTCCGGAATTGGCAGACGGTTCCATCATTATAAAAAGCATAACGCGCGAGGCGGGAGCAAGAACAAAAATAGCGGTATTCTCAAGAATTGAAAACGTCGATGCGGTAGGTACCTGTATAGGCGCCAAGGGCATGAGAATAAGCGCCGTTATGGAAGAACTTAAAAACGAAAAAATAGACGTTGTTGAGTGGAACAAGGACATGAAGCAGTTTATTGCCAATGCTTTGATGCCGGCAAAGGTGAAAAACGTAATTGCGGATGAAGAAGGTAAGAGAGCTGTTGCCATTGTTCCGGATAACGAGCTTTCGGTTGCAATAGGCAAGGAGGGAATAAACGTAAGATTGGCCTCCAAACTTACGGGCATGAAAATAGATATAAAGACGGTTTCGGATTTAAAGAAAATGGAACAGGAACACAGCGCGGACGGAGATTTCCTTTTGAACGCAGAACCTCTCAAGAAACAGAAGGTAAGCGCTCCGGAAACAGATGCGCTTGACGATATAATGAGAGAATTTGAAGCTGCTATTACGGATTTTTCCGATAATACAGACAAAAAATCCGAGTTTGGAGTTGATTGGGATGAAGACGCGTAAGATTCCGCAGCGTATGTGCGTGGGATGCAGGCAGATGATGCCTAAGAAAGATCTTATACGAGTGGTTAAGTCTCCGGAGGGAGTTATATCGGTTGACGATAAGGGTAAAGCACCCGGACGCGGAGCATATTTGTGTCGGAATGTAGAATGTCTCAATAAAGCGTATAAGGCTAAATTGCTCGAAAAAAATCTTGATACGCAGATAAGCGAAGATGTGTTTGAACAACTGAAAGAGAGATTTAATGACGGATCAAAATGATATACTGTACAGTCTTATGGGTATGTGCCAAAAAGCCGGCAAGCTGATTTCGGGAAGCGATCAGGTCGAAGCCGCTATAAAAAACCGCAAGGCTGAGCTGATTGTGATTGCAACGGATATCGGCGACAGTATGCTGAAAAAATTCAGTGATAAAGCGGCGTTTTACGAAGTAGCCACGGTGCGCTTCGGAACTAAAGACTTAATAGGACAAAGCATAGGAAAAGGATCGCGTTCGGCGGTCGCTATAACGGATAAGGGCTTTGCACGGTCCTTTTTGGAAAAACATCAAACACAGCACCCGGGGGTGAATAATATTGGCTAAAATAAACGTAATTAAAAAAACAAAGGATTTGACAGAAGAGGTAAACAAGCTGGAAACACAGTACAACTCGCTTTCGAGAAGTGCGGCACAGCTTGAAAAAGAAATTGCAAAGAAAAAGCTTTCTTTTGCACAAAGAGATGAAGCGGCAAAGCTTAAGGCTGAACAGATGCAAGTTGAAGAGAAACAAGCGGAGACGGTTGCTGAACCGGCACAGAATATTGTTAAGGCGCAGGAACATTCCGAACCCGAAACACAAAATGCCGCAGTACAGACAAATTCGGAGAAAAAAACGGAAACAGTGAAAAAAGCAGAAACAAGCGCTCAGGAAACAACCGAAATCCGTGAGGACGCAACACAGACTCAAAAGGAAAAATCCGAAACGGAAGCTGCCAAAAATTCTTTTGCCCCGAAGGAAGATAAATCCGCCGTTAAAAAAGACGGTGCGGCTAATCCCGCGGGTGACAGACCTGCAAGAACAGACAGACCCGCAAGAACGGACAGAGGTTTTGGCAACGACAGACAGAACAGAAATTCCGCAGGAGACAGATCTGACAGAGGCGAAAGAACGGACAGAGGTGAAAGACCTAACCGTCCTCAGGGAACAGGCAGAGACGGAGCATATAATAAATTCGGACAGAAAAATGATTTCCGCAAACAACCGCAGAATCAGCAGCGTATTCCGAAGGATAAAGACGAGGATGAATCGGATTCATCACGCCGCCGTGCGCCTGCTCACAAATCAGATAAGGGCTCCAAGGATTCGATTTCCGATATATTGCCCAATAAGCCTACCGAAACAAGAAATTTCGGGCAGAAAATAAAGGATAAATCCAAAAAAACACGCGAAGAGTATTGGGATGACGGTAAGCCTTCGTCAAAGAATTTTCATAATAATCAAAAACAAAATGAGCAGAATAAACATCAGAATACTTACAGTGCTCCCGAACGTAAAAAGGCAATCGTTATAGAAAACACGATTACGGTTAAAGACTTTTCGGAAGCGGTAGGTATTTCGGTAGCGGAAATAGTAAAGAAACTTATGTCTTACGGTATTTTTGCTACAATCAATAATGAGATTGACTTTGATACAGCTCAGCTTGTTGCGGAAGAGTTTGGAATTACAGTAACAAAATCCATGACAAAATCAGCCGAGGATAAATTCGATGACCTTATTAAAGACGATGACGATGAATCCAAAAAGGTAAAACGTCCTCCGATAGTAACCGTTATGGGTCACGTAGACCACGGTAAAACATCTCTTCTTGACGCAATAAGAAACAGTAACGTGACAGATAGGGAAGCCGGTGGAATTACTCAGCATATAGGTGCGTACACGGTAAATCACAAGGGCAATAAAATAACATTCCTTGATACTCCCGGACATGAAGCTTTCACCACAATGCGTTCGCGCGGAGCTAAGGTTACAGATGTTGCGGTTATAGTTGTTGCTGCAAACGATGGCGTTATGCCTCAGACGATAGAAGCTATAAACCATGCAAAAGCTGCCGACACACCGATTATAATTGCTATGAACAAAATGGACGTTTACGGAGTAAATCCGGAGAACGTAAAGAAGCAGCTTGCGGAAAACGGCGTTTTGGTGGAAGAATGGGGCGGAGATGTTGCTTGTATTCCTGTTTCGGCGAAAACGAGGGAGGGTATTGAGGATCTCCTTGAAATGATAATACTTGTGACGGATATGCAGGAGCTTAAGGCAAATCCGGATACAAAGGCAAGAGGAACAATAATAGAAGCGCGTCTTGATAAGAGTAAGGGCCCTGTTGCTACAATTCTTGTTCAGAACGGTACCCTCAGGGAAGGCGAAACTGTTGTTGCGGGCATGACATACGGAAATGTACGTGCTATGTTCGATCATAACGGAAAACGAATCAAAAAAGCGGGTCCGTCAATTCCTGTGGAAATAACCGGACTTAATGATGTTCCTCAGGCGGGCGATATGATATTTGCAATAGCAGATTCAAAATTGTCCAGAAATATTGTTGAAGAACGTATCAACAAGTACAGAGAAGCAACAATCAATGCAAGTAAGCCTGTTTCGCTCGACGACTTGTTTGATCAGATTAAGCAGGGCGACGTAAAGACTTTAAACCTTATAATAAAGGCAGACGTTCAGGGGTCTGTGGAGGCGGTAAGGCAATCTCTTGAGAAGCTCAGCAACGATGAAGTAAAGGTTGTATGCATACATGGTGCGGTTGGCGCTATTACAGAAGCTGACGTATCTCTTGCAAAGGCTTCCAATGCAATAATAATCGGATTCAATGTAAGAGCAATAGGCAATGTTGATGAGATAGCCCAGAACAGCGGTGTTGATATACGCAATTACAGCATTATATATAATGCAATAGACGATGTTTCTGCTGCAATGAAAGGTATGCTGGCACCTGTTTATAAGGAAGTTATACATGGCCGCGCAGAAGTAAGAATGACGTTCAAAGTGTCGGGAGTAGGCACGGTTGCGGGTTCTTATGTAATAAAGGGTAAGATAAACAGACACGACAAAGTACGCGTTATTCGCGATGGAATTGTTGTATTTGAAGGCGAGATGGAATCACTCAAACGCTTCAAGGACGACGTAAAGGAAGTTGCGGAAGGTTATGAATGCGGTATAGGCATAAAGAACTTTAATGATATTAAAGAGAATGATATTATTGAAGCGTATGCTATGGAAGAAGTGGAAAGGAAATAAATGAAAAATAAAGTAAGCCACAGTATTAAAGTTGAACGTATGCAGCAACAGATTCTTGAATACCTGAGCACTCTTATACATGATGAAGTGAAAGATCCGCGAGTTTCCAGACTTACATCGATAGTAAGGGTTGAGGTCGCACATGATTTGAAGTTTGCTCGTGTTTACGTTACGACTTTAGGTACGGATGAAGAAAGAGCAGCGGCGCTTGAAGGCTTGAACAGAGCTAAAGGCTTTTTGCGTACACGTTTGGCGGGTATAATGAAAACCAGAATAGCGCCGGAGCTGACTTTTATAAATGATACGTCTATCGAATATGCCGCACATATTCAGAAGACATTGGAAAGCTTGAATATTAAACACGACGAAGAGGCTGAATAATGGATTCATTTGATGAGTTATATCTGTGCGCAAAAGAAAAAATTATCAGTGCAGATAATATTGCTGTTGTCACACATATAAATCCGGACGGCGACTGTATAGGATCAGCCGCCGCCCTTAAAGAATTGATAAAAAATTTGGGCAAGGACGCAGATATATATAATGAAAACGGTTGTCCCGCATATCTTGAATTTGCACAGGATTGCAAGGCTGTGAGTACCTGCACCGATTCTGATTCAAAATATGATTTGGTAATATGCGTGGATTGCGGCAGTATTGACAGAGCGGGTAAGGTTTCGTGGGTTTTGGATTCATGTAAATTCATGATAAACATTGACCATCACGCTACAAATACAATGTTTGCGGATATAAATATTGTAGATCCGAGCGCATCGGCAACAGGACTTCTTATATATGATTTCTTTGTCGCTTGTTCGATAGAAATTACCAAACGTACTGCGGAGTTGCTTTATACTGCGGTAGCAACGGATACAGGTAATTTTTCATATGCAAATACGGATAAACGTACTCATATTGTTGCGGGAGAATTGATTGATAAGGGTATTGATGTTGCGAAACTGTCCAGAAGACTTTTCAGAGCAACTACATACAATCGTTTAAAACTCACCCAGCTTGCACTTGGTACGCTTACAATGTACTGCAACGGTAAGGTGGCAGTTATGAACGTAACGAAAGCAATGTTTGCAGCCACCGGTACGGATTCATCTGACTCTGAGGGCTTTGTGGGCTATGCAAGAGATATAGACGGAGTTGAAGTGGCGGCAATGCTCAGAGATACAACCGATGGCAAGCTTGTCAAGGTGAGTCTCAGGTCAAATTCAAATGTTGATGTAAGCAAAATAGCGGAAGATCTTGGAGGCGGAGGACACTTCAATGCTGCCGGATTCAGCATGGAAGGAAAGATTCCGGATGTTGAAAAGATACTTATTGAGAAAATAGCAAAGGTAATTTTGTGAACGGAATAATAAATATATTAAAGCCGCCGATGATGACGTCCAACAGCGTTGTAGCGGCGGTTAAAAAATATACGGGACAGTCCCATGTAGGTCATACGGGAACTCTTGACCCGAATGCGGCGGGAGTTTTGCCTGTGTGTATAGGCAAAGCTACCAAGCTTGCGGAATATTTTCTTGCAGACGAGAAGGAATATATAGGGGAAATTCTTTTCGGGATTGAAACAGATTCCTGCGATACGGAAGGAAATATTACGGCACGTAGTGATTTTATACCGTCTGAAGCCGAAATTAAGGAAGCACTTAAAAGCTTTTGCGGAGATATTGTACAGCTTCCGCCGGCATTCAGCGCTATAAAAATTAACGGGAAAAAGGCGTATGAACTTGCCAGACAGAATATTGACGTGGATATACCGCCGAGAAATGTGTTCGTACATTCGATAGAAATAATGAGCTTTACTGCGCATAACAGAGCAGTCGTGAAAGTGCGTTGCAGTAAAGGAACATACATACGTTCGCTTGCACGGGATATAGGCAGAAGTCTTAATTCATGCGCGTGCCTTTCTATGCTTGTAAGAACAAAATGCGGGGTATTTGATATTTCGGATGCTGTTACGCTTGACGATGTGCGGGAGGCTTTTGCGAACGGTACGGAAGATAAAGTCATGATAAAAGCAAACGATGCGCTTTCATATTTGCCGTTTATGGAATTTTTACCGCAATGTCAGAAAAAACTTATTTGCGGCAACGCAATGGGGCTTGAAAACTTGCTGTATAAATATGATACGAAAGGCTATACCGACGGACCTGTACGGATAATATGCGGCGGTGAATTTATAGGAGTGGGTAAGCTTATGCAAGGCAATAACGGCATGAAAGTATTACAACCAACGAAGGTGATAGCGGATTGATAACTCTAACAAATGTTAAACAAAATAACTGCATAGGTATATGTTCTTTTAATGAAATTTCAGAAGGCGAACCGATAGTACTTGCACTTGGAATGTTTGACGGGGTTCATGCGGGGCACAGGCGTTTATTTGGGCAGACGAGGGCATTATCGGAAAAATACGGCACTTCTCCGACAGTTCTAACATTCGTTAATCATCCGCATACTGTAATTGCATCGGATAATATACCGTTGTTGATAAACACGGTACGAGAAAAAGCTATGCTTGCTGCCGATTGCGGAATAAAACAGATGGTAGCGCTTTGTTTTGATGATGAATTTGCGGCGCTTTCGCCGGATGCTTTTATAGAAAAATATATTTTATCTTTGAATACAAAAGGCGTTGTTTGTGGATATAATTACAGGTTCGGAAAAGCCGCGAGGGGAGACTGTGTTTTTTTGAGTGAAAAGCTGAAAAAATGCGGTATAGAAGTATGCGTAGAGGATAAATATTGCATTGACGGCATTGCGGTAAACAGCACATACATAAGAACGCTTATAGAGAGTGGAGATATAGCGCGTGCAAATAAGTTCTTGTCTTCGGAATACATTGTAAGCGGAAATGTTGCACACGGTTACGAACGGGGCAGGACACTTGGCTTTCCGACGGCAAATATAATTCCGATTGAAGATAAATTATTGCCGCCCAACGGCGTATATGTTACCAAAACGGTAATTGACTCAACAGAATTTATTTCAGTGACCAATATAGGAAATAATCCCACATATTCAAATAAAACACGAACGGTAGAAACGTTCGTAACGGGATTCGACGGCGATTTGTACGGAAAATATATTGTTGTAAAGTTTTACAAAAAATTACGTGATGAAATCAAGTTTGAATCTGTTGAAGCATTGGTTTCGGCGATAGCTTCGGATAAACAAAGTGCCTTAGATTTTTTCGGATAATATAATTATGTAAGAGAAACCGTAAAAAAGGTTTCTCTTTTGCATTAAAGACTGCTGTTTTCCAGCTGAGTTTTTGCTTGCTGAATTGATGCGTCGGGCGCTTTTTTTACTTCATACCAGCCGTGGTTTTGCATTTCCACAAATACTTCGTGCTGTATGGCGTGTTCTTCATTGAGAATATCAAGTGCCATTTGTTTTACTTCCGGGTGAGCACATTCATTTGCAAACGAATTGTAGTTGCTTGTAATAAATTTTTGTGACATAAGTGCGTCTGTAAGTTTTTCTTTATCTGAATAGTTTGCGTTCATTACTTATATATCCTCCTTTAGTTAAGCTGTGACATGAGTTTGTTGTAATGCTGTTGATGCTTTTCCGCAATTTCCTGACATTTCTTGCTCAAATGAGCATCTGAAATAGTCTGAGAATATACTGAAAATTTATATATCAACGCCTGTTCCATATCTGCCTGATCTTTAATAGATCCAAGCTCTTTGTTGGTTAAATTTGCCATTTTTTACGATTATCGGGATTCGATTTGATTCCCTCTCCTTTCGAATTTAATGCATATCTATTATTTGTTTTTCATGCAAAGTTATTCGGGATAAATTTGTAAAATTTAAAAACAATAAAAAAATTTTTGCTGTATTTCTGTTCGGCAATAAAAAAACATCGGCTTT
>CAJLXE010000043.1 GCA_905210525.1 uncultured Clostridia bacterium
TGTTAAGAAAAGCGGTTTTGAGCCTATGCGCAAATCCGCGGTATATAATAATTTTTTATTGAAAAGGAGATTTGCCGCTATGATGACAAAATTACCTATTGCAATACAGTTGTATTCTGTAAGAGACGATATGGCTGCCGATTTTGAAGGCACACTCAAAAAAATAAAGGCTCTCGGTTACGACGGAGTTGAATTTGCAGGACTTTTCGGCAGAAAACCGGAATACATAAGAGAGCTTCTCAAAGAGATAGGTCTTGAGCCTGTTTCCGCGCACGTATCTTATAACGAAATGATGTCCGATATTGAGGGCGTTATGTCCGCATACGAAACAATCGGCGTTAAATACATTGCTATTCCGTACATGACGGAAGAATTCAGACCGAACGCACCCAAGTTCGATGAAGCTATCGAAGGAATGAAGCTCCTCGGCAAGGCTGCCAACGCTCACGGACTTACGCTTCTGTACCACAATCACGATTTTGAATTTGTTAAAATCGGCGACGAGTACGGCATTGACGTTATGTACGAAAGAGTTCCCACAGATCTGCTCAAAACAGAGCTTGATACGTGCTGGGTAAACGTTGCCGGTGAAAATCCTGCCGCTTTCGTTCTTAAGTATTCTGGCAGAGCACCGGTTGTACACCTTAAGGATTTCTATATGCCCGCAAAGAAGCCCGAAAAAATGTATGCACTAATAGGTATTGACGACGGTGAAGCCGAGCAGAAAGACGAAGCTGATTCATTCGGTTTCAGACCGGTAGGCTACGGTGCTCAGGATATACCCGCGATAATCGCCGCTTCCGAAAAAGCAGGTGCAAAATGGCTCGTTGTTGAGCAGGACGATCCCAGCATGGGCAAAACGCCTATGGAATGTGCTCAGATGAGCATAGAATATCTTCACAAGTAAATAATTAGTGTAATTATTTTCTTCATAACCTCAGTTTTGCTTACGGCATCACGTCAGACGTGATGCCGTAAGTTTTTTATTTTGCCGGAACATCGATAAATACGGTTAATTATGCCGAAAAAATATTGACTCACACACACGAAAGATGTATAATTGAACGTATCGAATCAATCAGGGATAAAAATCGGAGGTTTTTGAATTATGCCGGATAAAATGACAGCATTGAAGCTTTCACTGATAAACTCTTGTATGTCGGAAGATAAAATTGCGGATAAAATACTCGAATGTAACAAAAATACCGAACAATACGGTCTTATATTAACCGAACAGCAAGCTCTCGCACTGTCGCGTACCCAGACTGCCGCACTAAAAAAATCGGGTCGCATTGAACTCGGCAACGGCATAGCGGGCAAGCTTATAGACGCATTTTCGGATTCGCCTTACATATCGGATTCAACATACGAAAATATTCTGCACGAACTTATAAATCTTTTTTATTATTATAAAAACGAAACATGGGATACCGTTTCGGACAGCGATCTGGTTGATTTTATGAAGAACTCATTCAACGGCTGTTGCAGAGGTTCCGTTGAACTGCTCGCCGAGGAAGCGCTTCCGGCTTTGGCATATCATATTCACAGCGGACAAGCATTCAATACATTCCGATTCGACAAGGAGTCACACAATGAATAATACCGATATATTGCACCCGTCGTTTCCGTTCGTACCCGATGACAGAAATTACTTCTTGTCTCTCACCGAGCAGGCTCGCGAATACGAATTGATAACAGACAAGGATATATCCGAAATAAGGGCAGGACTGACCGAAATACTTTCGTCCGAGCTCGCCTTGCTTACAAAAGGAGAAAGCAGCTCGGCGCCTGCCGAAAAAGCCGAACAGGTTCTGACGTCAATTTTGTTTGTCTGCGGCGTAAGACTGAAAAAATTCGGCAATGCATACAGCCTGGCTTTAGCGTTTTTGAAAAATAACGGTGTAAAAGCCGTTTACGAAGAAGGATTATGTGAAATAAGCCGAAAAATCCGTTTTTGCCGTCACTTACAAAAAATCATCGCGGCAAAAATGCTCGATACTCCCAATATATATTACCGTTCAACAATAATTGACGGTATTGACGGATTTTTCAAGCTGTACCGTGCACAATTTTCGGCTCACGAAATACACATAACAGCAGATTATCCGATATATACCGGCAGACCGGAGCTTGACGGCATTGAATTTATAGAGCAATACCTCAGGAGCATAGAGGCCGAAAACGCATTCACCGTACTTTTTGCACCCGACGATATACACCGTTTGCTTTGCGGACTTACTCCTGATTACATACGCTGTCCAATCAATATTTTCGGACCGGTATTGTTATCTTGTCTCGGACTTGTAATACTCAAAAGAATACCATTGCATCTTAATCTCACTCAAGACGACGTACAAAAACTGCATACAATATTTCAGCACATGGAAACAGGCGAAATCGCAGAAATATTAAAACTCGCCCTTAACAAAGCTTCCGTGCAGATAAATATACCGTTGCGGTCAAAAAAGTACGCCGAATCATGCATTGACAAGCTTGCAGCCGAAATAAGAAGTGCTAAAGACAATCAGACACTCGACAAAGTATTTCTCATACCCGCGTATTTCGAGGAAGAAGAGGAAACGGCAGTCTCATACAAAGGCCGCATGAGCGATTCGGAATACACATTGCTTTCGGAAAAACTTTCCCAAACGCGCGGAAAAGCAAAAATCAGTCTGATTTTTAACGAAGTTCATTCATTTACAGACCTCCTGGATGTGCTTGAAGACACTGACTTCCGCCCGGATGAGCTTGATATGCTCGTGCGCGCATTGCCCGAAAATGTCCTTACGGCTTTACTCCAAAGATATCCCGATGACGGCTTATGCGAACGCGACAACATAAATGCTCTGTCCGCTGCCCTCAAAAAAGCTACGTTAAAAAGGTGATAACAAGGGGAACTTTTGTAAAAGTTCCCCTTGACCCCGAAAACTTTAAACATAAACCGCAAGAATTGCGGTTTATGTTGCACTTACGTGGTTACCAATCAGCCGCGCCGATGGTCGTCGCGTCAGATTGGTATTCAGTTTACGCTTCTATCTTTATTATTCATAAGAAGAACTTTGGTAACAGCGTTCATAAACGACCTGAATTTGTTTGTGTCAATAGTAATCTCGGCCTCGGGCGGAGTGATATCGGCAACGCCTTCAACTTCAATCACGAGATCTCCCGAAACATTGTTGATGCAGTAGAAGCCATTGCTGCCTTGCTCAATAACAGAACCGTTTACAAGAGCCCTAAATATGCCGGGCACCATTGAATACCCCTCGTCAATTATCAGACTGAACAGATATGTCTGATTGTGCATTGCCGTCGGCATACCGACAAGTAAGTAGCCGACGCCGGTGGGTTTGGTAACGTTGTAGACCTTATAGGTCATTATAGTAACCATTGTAGAATTTCCCGCAATATCGGTTGCAACAAGCGTGTGCCGTGCATTGTCCGGAATCAGGGTATATTTCCCGTTTTTGAGCGTAACGGACTTACCGTCAACAGTAAGGGTAAATTCATTATCGTCGGTTACCGTAAGCTCTTTATCGCCGTAGTATTCTCCGCCGTCCTCAATGCCGCCAAATACCGGCGCTTTGGTATCGGTTTGCTCAACAAATCCGCATCCGCAAAGTTTTTCGTGCGTACTTGTCTTCCAAACACAAGAGTGGGTATGCTTGACAACCTCTACATTCCCCGCAATGCTTACACGGCCGTCAATGATTTCTTCGTTGTTGGTATCTTTGAAAGCAAGGCCTTCGCCAAGACACTCGATGAGTTTCTTTCCGCCAACCGTAATTTCACTGAAGAAGCCGCCGTAAATGGTAAGTGTACTGCCGGAATTGGCACCGACACTCTTGAAACTGCCGCCGTATATATTCAGCTCGCCCCCCGACTTTGCAATCACAGCTCCGAAGTTACCGTTTTCTATTTTCAAGCTGCCATCCATATTTACGGTAATCGTACCGGTCACAGTGCCGCCCGTAAGCGTAACCGTACCGTTGGCGTTCAGGTCAGCTTTCACGTTACAGGATTTCAAAACAAATACAGATCTTCCGGTAACACTGTTTTCAAATGTTGTATCAGTGAAATCTCCTTCGCCCGTGCAATTTACGGTTCCTTTGAATGTTGTTGAATACGCTATCAGCTTTCCCCCTTTTGCACATATGGTATTTCCGTTAACCGTGCCGCCGATAATCGTAAGCTCTGCGCCATTGGCTACATTCACCACGCCGACAGTGTATCCCGTTGCATCAAGTGTAAACGCGCCGCTTCTGATTCTCAGCTTATCGGTTAAATCTGTGAGCAGCCTGAGTGTACAACCCTTGTTTGCCTCGGTCTGCGCCGCCTGAACGGCATCGGCAACAGATGTGTATCCTGTTATTTTGCCGCCGTTTACAATAACCGCCTCAAGCGTACAATCACACTGAACACACTTATGCGTATCGTCTTCATATCCGGGATGTCCGCACTCCGAAACGGTTACGGTAAATGTGTCCGAACAGAGAATATAGCCGTCAAGTTCAACCTTTATACGGTACTGTCCGGAATCCGCCACGGTGAAATTTTTCAGTGAAAACTCGGCAAAAATAATGTCGGTTGCGCTTAATTGACGTCTTTCCGCTTCCGTTCCGTCCGCTTTTTCAAGTATAATTATAACTGTTTTACCTATTCCCTCTCCGATACATGAAATTCTGATGCGCGTATATTTATCGTCATCCGATGAGGTAAGATAGAAATTGAGGTCTACGGGTTTACCGTCTGCGGTAATTGCCAACGGTGCTTCAACAACCGTCACACCGTTAATCCAGCAATCGGTTCCGGTGCCGATGTTTACATCGCCGTCATTTGCGTATTTGCCTGTACCGAGCATAAATGCATAGCCGTCGGCAAGGTAGTTGAACGGAGAATCCGATGTATTATTCGTATAACTGCGAATCTTATTAAAACTGCCGCCGTAAAGCGTGAGGCTGTCTCTGCTGTATGCAACAAGCACACCAAGTTCCGTAAAGTCGCCGCCCGTTACAATCAGCCGTCCGTCGGCGCGTGCTTCAAGCGCTTCATCCCCCGTTGCGCCCTTTATCTTGCCGCCGCCCACAGAATCCGTAATTGTCAGATTGCAGCCGTTCATCACGGCCATACCGTAAAGCTCCGTATCGTTCATGGTGAGCGTTTTGCCTGCAAGGTCAAGAGTGTATGTTCCTCCCGCAAAGCAGATATAACCGTTCTCAAACAGCGAGCCCGCAGCAGTGCCGTCAAGAACAATATTTTTGCACAGCTTAACCGTGCTGCCGTCGTTTTCTTCGGCATATCGGATTGCTTCTTCAAGGCTTTCAAAGTTTTTGGAAACGCCGTCCATTTCCACAACCGCAACAAGATCGTATCCGCAATCCGTACAACAGCCGCTTTCATCAAGCGTATCGTGCGCGCAGGAAACAACTTCAACATTTTTCAGTTCATTTACCTTTGCATCTTCATAGACAATACCCTTATAACGATATTCGGGCGCAAGCAAATCCGCACAGGTTAATCCGCCGGATACAATATTTATATAATTAAAACTGCCGCCGTAAAGTTTTGTTTTGTACTTGCCCAACGTTTTTACGAAGAGTTGAGCACACCGTCCGGAATAAATTTCAAGAGTACCGCTGTAATGAGTAACAGAGTTTATATTGCTCACTCCGTCACCGATAATCAATGTTGAGTTCGGGCTTTCAAGTGTGACGCTTGCCAAAAATTTACCGGCAGAACCCGTAGATACAACCTTTACCGTACCGGTATAGTTAACATCGATAGAGAATTTGGCACTGTACAGAGTATGTCCGTTAAGGTCAAGCGTAATGGACGTCCTGCCTGCGAGCGTAATATAGCTTTCAAACGTCCCGATATCCCGGTACGTAACATCACGCAGCATTGTCACGACAACATTGTTACGTTTATACGCGGTACCGTTGCTGATTGCACTGCTTACCGATGCAAAATATTTGGTAAATCCGTCCGCCGTCAATTTTGCAACCGCATTGATTCCGCAACGACTGCAAGCAAGAGTTTCCTCATCAAAGCTGTGTTCCGGATGTACTTTAATATATACCGTTGTTGTATTGCCTGCCTTATCAGTAACGACAAGTGTCTGTTCTTTTGAATTTCCTCTGATGCGGAGCCTTCCGCTGTTATCAAGAAATGTCTCATACCCGTTCAGCGTTACTTTGTCTATATTCTCTTCGATAACGTTAACATATGTTTCCACACAGAACTCATAATGTTTGCCGTTAACCATACCCTCGATTACCGGCGCGGTTTTATCAATTTCAAAGCCATCGGTTGATGCATAGCTTATATTGCCTGCCCAGTCTGTCACACGCACATATATCACATACTGCCCCTCATCGGAAAGGGCTATCGGTCCCGTATAATCCATGAAATCCGATTTTTTCACTTCTTCTTCGGTCAGTGCGGCGTCACTGATCAGGTATCCGATCACAACATCAATTCCGCTGTCGTCCGTTCCGGTGATCTCGGCTGTAACCGTCTCATTATAGAACAAACCGAACGAAACAGTATTCAGCAGCGACTGCCACCATGTGCGCTCTTTGATTCTGATTTCGCCTGTCGGCATAGTTATATCGGGCAGAGTGTCGCCGTACTCGCCATGGCATACAGAACAAACAGCCTTTTCAAAATAGCTTGCCTCTCTGTCGTTTTTGCCGCTATCATGCGGGCAGTGATAATCACAGTCCGAGCACACGCCGTCCGCAAAGCTATGTTCATGCTGTTTTACCGAGGATTCTTCTTCGCAGCTAAAAATAATTGCCGTAAAATATTCGTTTTCATTTACAGTCCAATAACCGTCTTCTGTAATATCAATGTACTTGCCGTTTCCGTCGAACAGCATACCGCCCTCTGCAAAGAAATTCTTTACAGCGTCAAAGTCCTTTTCGGCGCCCATGCAGGCATAGCTGATACCGTTATGAAGAACAGTCGATTTAATTCCAAGAACAGGCATATCCCCGTTACTTATTTTGAAAACAGAGATTGCACCGTTTAATTCACAGTCCGTTACAGTAAGACTGCCGTTGTACATGATTATCGCATAGGACTGCACGTAGCCGCCGGCTTCTCCGCCGGTTCCGTTGCCGCCCGTAAGCTTCACGCCGTCAAGCGTCACCGTGCCGCCTTTCTGTATAATGGCATTAGCGGAAGACTTGAATGCCTGTCCGTCGCCGCTTGCGGAATACGTGTTTTTCAGTTCGCCGTTCTTTATTACAATTTCCGCCATACCGCCGACTTCAAGCAGCCTTTCGGACGTGCTTGCCGTTACCGCAAAGCCGCCAAGGTCGAATGTAAACTTTCCCGATTCGAGTACAAGTATCTCCGAGTCGCCGCCCAGATCTGTATCACTCAGCAACTTTAATGTTGAGCCGATGTTTTCGACTGCCGCCGTCCACGCGTCGGTAAAGGATTCATAATTTGTTTTTGTGCCGTCCGCTTTTATCAGCACGGCAACGTAAATCTGCTGTTCGCACAAAGAACACTTGCCGTTTTCACCGATAATTTCATGGTTGCAGATAAGTCCGCACAAGCATTGGGTTTCACCTTCAATGTTTACTGAGAAGTGATGTGAATGCGGTTTTATATTGTAGTTTCCCTTGATGCTCGTAGTATTGCCGGTATAAAACGGTTCAGCCAAATCATCGTCAAAGAAGGAATATCCGTCTGCAAGCAGATCGCCGACAGTCAGACCTTTCGCGCTGATCTCTATATGCTTGAATGTGCCGCCCGTAAGCTTTGTGTTCGCAGTATTATTGACATACAGGTTATTGACCGTAATCGTTTGTCCTTGTGCCTCATCTATTATGAGTGTGCCTTTTTTCTCCCCATAGCCGAGTGTCATCATTTTGACCGTACCCGAGCCTTTAAGCGTTACCGTGCCGTCTATCAGGAAGCTCAGAAAGCCCAGGCAATATCCGTTCAGGTCGATTATGCAGGAGCCTTCCGGAATACACTGATAATCCGACATATCCCTCAACAGGACAATGATATCGCCGTTTGCAAAGTCTGTGTTCTGCAGTTTTTCGATGTACCGTACAGAGCCGTCCTTATCGACTGCTTTCGCCTCGTACAGCTTACCGCAGTATCTGCACATTCCCATTACGTCGTCAGCATCGGTATGATTGCAGGGAACAACCGAGAATTTGGCAAAATTCGTTGCAGCCTCAGCTACAATGCCGTATCTCACAAGATCACCCGCCGTACCGGTCAGAATGCCTTCATTGTCACAGAAAGCATATCCGGGTTCAAGCAAATCGGTTATTGTAACCTTGCTGCCACCGGAAAATTCGATTGTTTGGTATGTGCCGCCGCTGAGGTTTACATTCTTAAGACTTGCGGTATCGGTAAAATTAAGACTGAGTTTCCATACAGAGCCGCCCTTAATCGATACTTCCGAGTCCGCGCTCGTAACATTGATTTTTCCTATAATACCGCAGGTTTCATCCACCGTCAGCGCGCCGCCCGCGGCTTCCACGGTAAATGAAAAATCAAGCGCACCGCCTGTTAAAATAAGCGAGCTTTTATTTTGAACAATAATGCTTCCAAAACCCGAAATAAGCTTATCGTTCAGGTCAAGCCTGATATTGTTGTTTCTGTTCAGATACAGGTTATTTTCAATATTAAGGAAGTCCTTCAGCAGCAAAACCGTAACCGTTTCCTCCATATTGCTCGGCACGGAATCCAGTGCGGAAGCAAACGATTCAAAGTAATTCATTGTACCGTCTTTATATTCAACCGCCGCCTCAAACTGAACTTTGCAGGCAAAACAAACGCCCGAACCAAGGTCTACGCTTCCCTCATGACTGCACATTGCGCCGCACTCGCTGCATTTTCCGTTTACATATTTATGTTCATGACCGGATATTACCGTCACATTTTTGAGCGTATATGTATCGGCATCCACAATATTGCCGTTTGCGTCAAAAAATGCGCAACCAACTCCAAGAAGTTTACCGAGCGGAGGATTTTTATATTCGCTTGAGCCTGCTATATATATCGAAATGCAGTCAAACTCACCGCCGTTCAGAACAGCATTGCCGCCTGTGATAAAAAATTTAAGCGTGCCGAAGCTGCCTCCGTCTATTTTTACTGTGCCGTTGTCAAGATGCCAGTCGCCTGCCGAAGCATGGTTTCCGCCGGTAAATGTGACCGTATTATCTGAAGAATTCATACTGAGCGCTTGCACAGAGCCGCCGGAAACAACGGCAGAAATTTCTTCATCGGAAGTAATTGCCAGTCTTTCCACCACTCCGCCTGTAATATTCACCGTATCGGCATAAAGATCTACATCGATATCCCCTATCGTGCCGCCATTCACTGTCAGCCCGCCGCCGGAAACCGAAAGCTGTTCGATATTGCCGTTTCCTATAACAGTCAGCTTGCCCGGTGTACAGCCGATCGGTTCTTCCTCCGGATCGTCAAATATCAATTTGCCTACGCATACCCAATCGATACTTTTGCCGTTCAGATCCAATGTAAAATTGCCGGTAACAGGGCTGTATTTTTCTAATTCCTGTTCCGCCGTCACATCGGTCAGCAGTTTAAGCGTACTGCCTTCATGCTCATTGGCATATGCGACCGCAAGCTCGTATGTATCGAATCCCGCCGTCACGCCGCCAACCGTAACATATGCCGCATTGCCGGTATTTTCCGCAAATACCGACGTCGGCATCATGGAAAACACCATAACGAACGTAAGCAGTACGGAAAGTATCCGCTTTTCGAGTGTAATTTTTGTGTTCATCTCGTTACTCCTTTACACGCATTTTGCGATTGCCGCAGAAAGAATCTGCGGAGAAACAGGCTTTTTATGAAAATACGCACAGCCGAGCCTGTAAGACTGCACGCCGAATCCGTTATCATCCGAAAACCACAGCACCGGAACATTTTTGCAAACGCTTCTCGCTGCAATCACGCCCTCCATACCGTCCGCTCCGTCCATTGCTATCACAATGCAATCCGGCGGACTTTCCGAAAGCTCTGCTATAAAGCTGTCATAATCATGATGTCCGTTTATCCCGATTTTGCGATAACACAAATCCGGCATAGCGGCAAACGCTCTTGCAAATTCATCCTTGTCCGATTCCGTTCCGTATAAAATCAACCTCATATGGCACCTCCTTCACAGATATAAACATACGTGCATATCATAACTTATTATGACTAAAATAACAAGTAGTTTGGCACAAACGGTCAAAAAACGACACAAGCGGTAATCATTTACGGGAGGGCTTCTTTTTTTCATAATTGTATGACGAAAACATAATTTTCGGTTGTTGATTCGGAAGGTAGAATTGTGATATAATAAATACATCTTTGTTTTTGCCGTAAGGCAAAAACGTAACGGTTAAATGC
>CAJLXE010000044.1 GCA_905210525.1 uncultured Clostridia bacterium
AAATACATCTTTGTTTTTGCTGTAAGGCAAAAACGCAACGGTTAAATGCGAAGCATTTAATTGTGGTATAATAAACATAAAATACAAATACGGGAGATACATTGCCTGTATTTATATGTGTTTCGTTATGTTGATTCAGGGATTAAATCAATATAACGGAAATATAGCACAAAAAAAGAAGGAAGTAAAAATGGATACTATTAAAATTGAGAAGGGTTCTGTATTGATGGTTGCTCACAGAGGTTTGAGCGGTATAGAAAAAGAAAACACTATTGCGGCATTTGTTGCTGCCGGCAACAGAAGCTATTATGGAATTGAAACTGATGTTCACAGAACGGCAGACGGAAAGTACATAATAATTCACGATTCCAACACCAAGAGAGTAAGCGGTGTTTCGTGCACTGTTGAGGAAACGAATTTTGATACGCTCAGAAGCATACGACTTAAAGACACTGACAATGAATCAAACAGAGTTGACCTGTATATGCCGTCTCTTGAAGAATATGTAAAGATATGCAAAAAGTATAACAAAGTATGCGTGCTGGAGCTCAAAGAAGTCATGACAGAGGACGACGTTATAGCGATAGCGGAGATTGTTGCAAACGAAGGCTATATCGAAAATACTATATTCATATCTTTTGAAGCGAATAATCTTATATTCCTTAAAAAGCACTATCCGAACCAAACGGCACAATATCTTTTCGGAAAGCTTACAGATGAAATATGCGATTTTCTTGTAAAATATAAAATAGATATTGATATGTATTGCAACGATGTTACGAAAGAAGTCGTAGAAAAAGCTCATTCTCTCGGATTGAAAGTAAATTGTTGGACTGTTGACAATCCGGATGAAGCGGCAAGAGTTATAGATTGCGGAGTTGATTTTATTACGAGTGATATTCTTGAATAATAAATCACAAATTATGGATATATGAAAGAAAATAATTTATATCATAATTTATTTACTAAAAAACCATTGCGTTTTAATTCGGACGGAAAATTCAAAATCCTGATGATGTCCGATATACAGGAAACGGTAGATTTTAATCCCGTAACAATGAATGCGATTAAAAAATGTCTTGACAGTGAAAAACCCGACTTAGTTATACTCGGCGGAGATAATTGCGATGGACGCATTATAAATGATGCGGATACACTGCATAAATATGTCGATATAATGTCAAGACCTTTTGAAGAACGTGCTATCCCTTGGGCACATGTCTGGGGAAATCATGATCACGATGTGGGCATAGATGAAGACATTCATCAAAGTATATATATGCAGCATGAATATTGCATTTCAAAATCCGTATCCGGTATAACGGGGCAATCAAATTTTGTATTGCCTGTATTGTCTCACAATGGAGAAAAAATAAAATTCAATATATGGGGACTCGATTCCGGAAACAACATATATGATTATGCAAAAAAGAATTACGGAAAAGAAAGCTCATTACCGACAGATGCGCTTTTACCGGAAAGAATATGTTCCTATAAATCGGAATGGGGTTTTGTGACTTTTGACAGAATTATGTGGTATTATAATTCGTCTTTGGAACTTGAAACATATAATGGCGAAAAAATAAATTCTCTCATGATAACGCATATACCGGTATGGGAAATATTCAATATAGTTCACAACCGTAAGGAATGCAAAACAGTGGGAGAGCACCCCGAAAACTACGGATTGGGAACTTTTAACAGCGGATTATTTGCGGCGGTTCTGCAAAGAAATGATGTTCGGGCAATGTGCGGAGGACATTCGCATTTAAACGATGCTTCAGGTGTATATTGCGGTGTAATTCTAAGTACGGACGGAAGCATAGGCTATTCCGCATACGGAGACAACGAAAGACGCGGAGCACGTGTGTTTGAAATAAACGAGAACGATCCCGCAGCGGTAAAAACAAGAATGATTTATTGCAGGGATTTATAAGTTGCTGTAAACGGTCCCTACCGTTCTGTTAAAAACGTATAATTCAAAAAAACAGCCTCCTACGGCAGAATATAAAATATATCTGCCATAGGAGGTTTTATCATACCCCAAAAATCGATCGGCTATCCTTTTTTATGAAAGCTCAAAAGCTCCTGTATAAAGCTGATAATACTTGCCTTTTTCAGCAATAAGCTTTTCGTGATTACCGCGTTCTATTATGCGTCCGTTTTCAAGAACCATTATTACATCTGCGTTCTGTATTGTTGACAGTCTGTGTGCTATTACGAATACGGTTCTGCCCCTCATGAGCGAATCCATGCCTTCCTGAACGATTTTTTCTGTTCTTGTATCAATGCTTGATGTTGCTTCATCAAGTATCATTACAGGCGGATCAGCAACTGCCGCACGCGCGATAGAAAGTAACTGTCTTTGTCCTTGTGAAAGGCCTTCGCCGTTGCCGGTTATAACTGTATTATAGCCGTCCGGAAGCATCTGTATGAATCCGTGAGCGTTTGCAAGCTTTGCTGCGGCATAAACTTCCTCGTCGGTAGCGTCAAGACGTCCGTATCTTATATTTTCCATTATCGTTCCGGTAAAGAGGTTTGTATCCTGCAGAACCATTCCCATTGAACGTCTTAAATCGTCTTTTTTTATCTTGTTTATGTTGATTTCGTCATAACGTATTTTGCCGTCCTGAAGATCGTAAAATCTGTTAATGAGGTTTGTTATTGTTGTTTTTCCGGCACCGGTAGCACCTACGAATGCAATCTTTTCACCCGGTCTTGCATACAAATCTATGTTATGCAGAACTATTTTGTCGTCTGTATAACCGAAATCAACGTCAGAAAATTTAACATCGCCTTCAAGCTTTGTGTATGTTACTGTGTTATCCGATTTGTGCGGATGCTTCCATGCCCACATACCTGTATGCTTTTCAGTTTCTTTTATCTGACCGTTTTCATCAATTTCGGCATTGACAAGAGTTACATAGCCTTCATCGGTTTCCGGCTTTTCGTCCATAAGATTGAATATTCTTTTTGCACCTGCGAGCGACATAACTATAAAGTTCATTTGCTGGGATATCTGGCTTATAGGGTTATTGAAGCTTCTGGAAAGCTGGAGGAAAGATGCTATTCCGCCTACGGTCAATGCAAGTATGCCGCTTTTTCCGCTTATTGCAAGCGCACCGCCTGCAATGGCAATAAGTATATACTGGAGATAACCGATATTGCCCATTATAGGCATCAGTATATTTGCAAATATATTCGCTTTTGTGGCGCTTTGGCACAAATCGTTATTTATTTCTTCAAAACCTTTTTTGGATTCCTCTTCATGGCAGAATACTTTGATTACTTTTTGACCGTTCATCATTTCTTCGATATAGCCGTTTACTTTACCGAGGTCAGCCTGCTGGCGCATAAAATATTTTGCACTGTTTCCTCCGACTTTTTTTACAATAAACATCATGCCTGTGACTGTGGCAAGAACGAGCAATGTAAGGGGGATGCTTGTGAATATCATTGCAAAAAATACACTTATTACCGTTATTACAGAAGAAAATGTCTGAGGAATACTCTGCGATATCATTTGTCTGAGTGAATCGGTATCGTTTGTGTATCGGCTCATTATGTCGCCGTACGTATGAGTATCGAAATATTTTACAGGCAGCCTCTGCATACCTATAAACATATCGTCACGGATTTTTTTGAGAACTCCCTGCGCTATTGTAACCATTATTCTGTTGTAGAAAAGTGTAGCCAATATACCTGTAATATATATAACAGCCATAAGCAACAGAGCTTTGAGCAATCCCGTAAATACCGGGTTTTCCATGCCTGCAAGCGGAGTTATATAATCATCGATAAGCACCTGAAGAAACAGGGAAGATGCAACGCCTGCCAACGCGCTCACGAGTATGCATACTATAACGAATATGAATTGCTTTTTATATGGAGTAACCACATAATTCAAAAGACGTTTGGCTGTAACAAGCATTTCATCTTTTGATAAACGTTCTCCCGAACCGTGCATTCTTGGTCTCATGTTGTTTCACATCCTTTCCTGTCAGCCCGCAACAACAGGCTTTTGCTGAGAATAATATACATCTTTGTATATATCGCTTGTTTCTATAAGTTCATCATGCGTTCCCACCGCAACGATTTTTCCATCGTCGAGAATAATTATTTTATCCGCGTCCTGTATGGAGGATATTCTCTGAGCTATTATAAATTTCGTTGTATCGGGGATTTCTTCTTTGAATGCTTTTCTCAAAAGCGCGTCAGTTTTTGTATCAACCGCACTTGTAGAGTCGTCAAGTATAAGTATCTTCGGCTTTTTGAGAAGCGCACGTGCTATACAAAGTCTTTGACGTTGTCCGCCGGAAACGTTTGAACCGCCCTGTTCTATATATGTGTCATACTTATCGGGGAAGTTCTGTATGAAATCGTCAGCTTGGGCAAGCTTACATACACGTGTGATGTCTTCATCTGTTGCATTCTTGTCACCCCAACGGAGGTTATCCTTTATTGTGCCGGAGAAAAGTACATTTTTCTGCAATACCATGGCAACGTTGTTGCGCAGTGTTTCTATGTCGTAATTGCGCACGTCCACACCTCCGACATATACAGCGCCTTCGGTTACATCGTAAAGCCTCGGTATAAGCTGCACAAGAGAGCTTTTGGAGCTTCCCGTTCCGCCTATTATTCCTACGGTTTCGCCCGATTTTATATCGAGATTTATATTTTTCAGACAAAGCTTATTCATATCTTTTGAATAACTGAAGTTAACGTTATCAAATTTTACGGAACCGTCTGTGACCTCAAAAATCGGATCGGCACAATTATGTATGTCGTTTTCTTCATCAAGTACTTCAACTATACGTTCTGCCGATGACTTCGATATTACAAGCATAACGAGTATCATCGATATCATCATAAGACTCATAAGTATCTGCATTACGTAAGTAAACATACTCATTATCTGACCTGTGGACAAACTGCCCGATACTACAAACTTTGCACCGAACCATGATATAAGCATTATACATGCGTAAACGCAAAGCTGCATCAACGGGCTGTTGAATGCAAGCAGCCGTTCTGCTTTTGAAAAATCTTTGTATATGCTGTTTGAAACATTTTCAAACTTTTCTATTTCATGATCCTCGCGTACAAATGATTTTACTACTCTTATACCGCGTATGTTTTCCTGAACAACGTTATTCAGCTTATCATATGTTCTGAATACTCTTTCGAATATAGGATGAGCACGTGTGGATATAAAGTAAAGGCCTACCGCCAGAAACGGTATTACACATACAAATACAAGTGCCAGCGAACGGTTTACCATAAAAGACATCGTCATTGCCGTAAAGAACATAATAGGCGCTCTTACCGCAATTCTTATTATCATCTGGAATGCATTCTGTACGTTTGTGACATCTGTTGTAAGCCTTGTAACAAGACTGGATGCGGAAAATTTGTCTATATTGGAAAATGAATAATCCTGAATTTTGTTATACATTGCTTCACGGAGATTCTTTGCGTAGCCCGATGACGCTCTTGATGCGAAATATCCCGAAAGAGTACCGCAAATAAGCGACATTATCGAAAATGCCAACAGAATTACACCGATTTTGACAACATAGTTTATATTTTCGGCTTCTATACCGAAGTCTATAAGATCGGCCATTTTGAAAGGTATCAATACTTCCAGAACCGATTCGGCAGCAACAAATAAAGGCGTCAATATTGCGTCAAGTTTGTATTTACCGACATATTTAGCAAGTTTTTTTATCATATTTTACTCTGCGTCAAATTTAGTATGACTTATTCCTTTCTTTGAAAATCAAAATAAAAGTTAGTTATCTAACGAATTTTCGTTTATTATACTCTTAATTACGGATTTTGTCAAGTGCTTTTTACAGCAAAATAAATTTGAAAATGATTATCAAATTGGTTGACAAAATGTGCTTTGTGAGTTAAAATATATAAGTCAAGCATAAAACACGGTGCTTCAAAGGAGATGAATGTATTTGTCAACCGAACAGTTTTATAAAACAAAGCAAAGGCAAATGATACTTGATTATTTGTCGGATACAGACGGTAGGCACGTAACCGTATCCGAGATAAACGAATATTTCAGAAAATGCGGTATGCATATCGGTGCGGCAACCGTTTACAGGCATCTTGAAAAATTTGTTTCGGAAGGTATTGTACGCAAGTATTATGTGGACGGAATTAACGGAGCGTGTTTTCAGTATATGGGAAAATGCAGCGGCTGCGATGCTCACATACATTTCAAATGCCTGAAATGCGGAAAATTGGAATGTGTTGAATGTGACAGACTCGGCGAATTGAAATCTCATTTTTCTGATGAACACGGTTTTCGTATAGATTCTGTAAAAACGGTGTTTTACGGAAAATGTGCCGAATGCTTAAAAAAGGAAGATAACGATAATAATAAGTAATAACAATATGATAAAAAAGGACAATATGAACCATGAACGAAAAAGACATTTTATATAGAAAAATAATACGTGTTTTGTGTTGCACATTGATATTGACAGCAACATTGCTTTCGCTGTGTACCGGTTGCGGAAGCGATTCAGAACACAACGACAAGCTGAATATTGTTGCAACCATATTTCCGCAGTACGATTTTGCACGTGCGATTGCCGGAGATGCGGCAGATATAACAATGCTTCTGGCGCCCGGAGCGGAAACACATTCATACGAACCGACGCCTAAAGACATTAAAGCTATTGAAAACTGTGATATATTTATATATGTCGGCGGTGAATCCGACAGCTGGATAGACGGTATATTGGAATCGGTTGACACAAATAAAATGAAAATAATTTCTCTTATGAAAATTGTAGAGCCGCTTGAAGAAGAAAACGGCGAAGAACATAACGGCGAATACGACGAACACGTGTGGACATCTCCTGTAAATGCCGTAAAAATATGTAAAACCATAGCGCAGGCAATGTGTGATGCGGATCCCCAAAATGCGGATTTGTATAACAAAAACTGTGAAAGCTATACTGCAAAGCTTACGGAACTTGATAAGACATTCAGAGAAACGGTGTCTTCCGCAGCAAGAAAAATGCTGGTTTTCGGCGACAGGTTTCCATTGCTCTATTTTGTAAAAGAATACGGACTTGAATATATGGCGGCATATCCGGGGTGCGCAAGCAGTACCGAACCAAGTCCGTCGGTTATAGCGGAGCTTATAAATACGGTCAAAAACGAAAATATACCTATCGTATTCAAAATAGAACTCAGCAACGGAAATATAGTTGAGACTATAAGTGAAGCCACAGGTGCAAAAGTGGTTACATTTTATTCATGCCACAATATTTCAAAAGACGATTTTTATAAAGGCGAAACATATCTGAGCCTTATGACCAAAAATATTCAATCTTTGAAGGAGGCGCTTAACTGATGTCTTTGATATCATGTAAAGATGTATCGCTTGCTTATGACGGTAAAATTATAGTGAGCAATCTTACGTTTGAAATAGAACAGTCGGATTACGTGTGTGTCGTGGGGGAAAACGGATCGGGGAAAAGCACACTTATAAAAACAATATTGGGACTGAAAGAACCCAAAAGCGGAAGCATTACATTTGCCGACGGTCTGAAGCAAAACGAAATAGGTTATTTGCCTCAGCAAACACAGGTGCAGAAAGATTTTCCGGCAAGTGCGTGGGAAGTGGTGCTTTCCGGTTGCCTGAATAAAAAAACACCGTTTTATTCAGCAAAAGATAAAGAACTTGCAATCAGGAATATGAGACTGCTTAACATAGAAAATCTTAAGAAAAACTGTTACAGAGAGCTTTCCGGCGGTCAGCAGCAGAGAATACTTCTTGCAAGGGCGCTTTGTGCCACAAAAAAGCTTATTTTGCTTGATGAACCTGTAACAGGACTCGATCCGCTGATGACTCTTGAGCTGTATGAGCTTATAAAAAAAATCAATAAAGAATCGGGTATTACGGTAATAATGGTGTCGCACGACATTCACTGTGCGGTTGAACAGGCAAGCAAAGTTTTGCATCTCAGCGATCATAAGATGGCGTTTTTCGGAACAAAAGCGGATTACCTGAAAACCGAAACAGGCAAACGCTTTTTAGGAGGTTGCGAACATGTTTGATGTTATTTGTGAAATGTTTTCGTTTACATTCATGCAGAGAGCGTTGATTGTAGGTATACTTGTATCATTGTGCGCTGCACTTTTGGGTGTAAGCCTTGTTTTGAAAAGATATTCTATGATAGGCGACGGACTCTCGCACGTAGGTTTCGGTGCATTGGCACTTGCAACCGTAATGAATATGGCGCCTCTTGCAGTTGCGATACCTGTTGTTGTGGCATCGGCATTTCTTCTTTTAAGACTCAGCGAAAACAGCAAAATAAAGGGAGATTCGGCAATAGCGTTGATATCAACATCGGCTCTTGCTTTCGGTGTGCTTGCAGTATCCGTAACGACGGGAGTAAATACCGATATTTTTAACTATATGTTCGGAAGTATTCTTGCCATGAAGCAATCGGATGTGTTTCTGAGTATTGCGCTGTCGGTAGTTGTTATCGTACTGTTCCTTGTATTCTATAACAAAATTTTTGCGGTAACATTTGACGAAACGTTTGCCCGTGCAACCGGTACTCATGCGGGACTGTACAATATGCTCATAGCGTTTCTTACAGCAATAACGATAGTGCTCGGCATGAGAATGATGGGGGCGCTTTTGATATCAAGTCTAATAGTGTTTCCGACATTGACGTCAATGAGGATATTCAAGTCTTTCAAAGCTGTGGTTATAAGCTCAGCGGTAATATCTGTTTTGTGCTTTCTTGTCGGGATAACGGTTTCTTATGTTTATTCCGCTCCGACGGGCGCAAGCGTAGTTATGGCAAATCTGGCGTGCTTTGCGGTATTTTCTCTGATTGCGGTAATAAAAAGGCATAAATAAAGTATTGTTGATTTTTTGCCTGTACTGTGGTATTATATTACGGTACAGGTTTAGTTTTTGTATAATCAAAGAAAGGTTAAAGGAATTTATATTTATGAAATTGATGATAGCATCGGATATACACGGATCTGCATATTACTGTAAAAAAATAACAGAGGCGTTTGAACGTGAAAAAGCGGACAAACTTTTACTTTTGGGAGATATTTTGTATCACGGACCGAGAAACGCTTTGCCAAAGGACTATTCTCCTAAGGAAGTTGCGGCAATGCTTAACGCAATGAAAAATAAAATCATATGCGTGAAAGGAAATTGTGATTGTGATGTTGACCAGATGGTATTGGAATTTCCTATAATGGCTCCGTATTGTATTATTGCATTTGAAAATAGGATTATATTTGCCACTCACGGAGATAAATTCAACGTTGACAATCTACCTGCACTCAATAACGGCGATGTTTTGCTTTACGGTCATTTTCATGTGCCTGCCTGTGAGGAAAAAGACAGCTATATATATATGAATCCTGGTTCTGTATCGATTCCCAAGGAAAACAGCAAAAACAGCTACATGGTGACGGACGGAGATTATTTTGCATGGAAAGATACGGATTCAAATGTTTACATGGAAAAACGTTTGTGATTTGATACTTACGGAGCAAAAATTATGAATAACAAAAGTAAATATAAAATCTTGGCAAATTGTTGCAGACAGATACGGAATGTAACTGATTTTATTCCGGAAATTGCAATAGTACTGGGCTCGGGTCTTGGCGGATTTGCAGATGAAATAAAAAAAGAAGCTGTTGTGGAATACAGTTCTTTGCAGGATTTTCCGGTATCAACCGTAAGCGGACATAACGGACGCTTTGTATTCGGGTATATAGAAAATATACCTGTTGTGATTATGCAGGGAAGAGTTCATTACTATGAGGGATACAGCATGGATGAGGTTGTTATGCCGATAAGAGTAATGCATATGCTCGGAGCAAAAAAGCTTATACTTACCAATGCGGCAGGCGGAATAAACAGAAATTACAGCGCAGGTGAATTTATGATTGTGAAAGGTCATATTTCGAGTTTTGTTCCGTCGGTCCTGAGGGGCGAAAACATTGATGAGCTGGGACCCCGATTTCCGGATATGAGCGAAGTATATGACAAAAATATGATTGACGCGGCATTGAAAACAGCAAAGGATATAGGCATTCACGTAAATACGGGTGTTTACGTCCAGACGCAGGGACCGAATTATGAAACTCCGGAAGAAATAAATATGTTTGCGGCACTCGGCGCCGATGCGGTGGGAATGAGTACGGCTTGTGAAGCGATAGCCGCAAAACATATGGGAATGAAAATATGTGCCGTAAGCTGTATTTCAAATATGGCGGCAGGAATAAGCAAAAAGCCGCTTTCGCATGAAGAAG
>CAJLXE010000045.1 GCA_905210525.1 uncultured Clostridia bacterium
GAACGGCAAAATTTTTTACACTTCTATTACTTCTTTATCACACATCAGTAAAGTCTCAGGGCATCAAGATTTCAACTCACGCACCCCGCATGAGGTGCGACCGCAACATATTGTATAATATTGCTGATACACACCAACATATTGAGGGGTGGACTAAATTTACAGTATTATTTGCTACATTTATGCAATAAATACCGCTTTTTTTCATGCGAACCACGCTATGATTTCAAATCACCGCAGGTTCTCATATAATAATAACGCCTTCCGGGTTATATGTTTCATTAGCTCCGATATGTTCTATTCTTCGTTCCCAATTATTACCTAAATAGTAAAACCTCAGGCTATCCTGCTCTTTATCGATTATTTTTATTAATCGCTCTTTTAGTTTAAGAAAAGTACCGTAATCAAGATCTGCTTCAAAAACTGATTTTTGTACTCTTTGGGCATGATTAACACATTCTTTGGACAGGCGCCTCAATCTTGTTTTCCCGGCGCTTGTTTCCGTGCAGACATCATAGCTTATTAATACCATCATAACAGTTTACCTCACGTTGTCTTGAGAATCAATGTCGGGTACTCTTCAATCTCTCCTCGGACATATTTTGCAAGCAGATTACTTTGAAACCCAGCGGTATCTTTTGTCGGAGATAAGGATGCAAAAAATCCGTTCGCTTCTTTTCCTGCCATTTTGTCAGAACTTTTTTTCTTCCGTCATCATTTAGGTATACTGCACCCGAAATCTGAACTTCAAAATCATTTGCCGAGACAATTCCGAGGTTGAACAGTGTTATGGTGAAACGTTCAACCAAAGCCCTTGTTTCTTCTACAAGGTCACAAGCCAAAGAGTGTCTTCCGCTTCTGAGTGAATGGAAAAAACCGATATAACTGTCAAGTCCAACCGTTTCAAGTGCTGATGCGTACTCGTTTGTGAACAGCGTGTAAATGAACGAAAGAACAGCGTTGACAGCGTCAAGGGGAGGTCTCTTGCTTCGTTGAACGAAATTAAAAGTATCGGATTTTATCAGCTTGCCGAATACTGAAAAGTATGCTTTTGCACAGTTTCCTTCAATTCCGAGCACCGTTTCGAGCGAAGCTGCTTTATAAACTGCATCAATGCCGTCTTTTAACTGCTCAATTACACAATTCATATCGGAATCATTTCTCAAAACCGGATTATCATGCCGAGAACGGTTAAGCAGGTGAATTGAATTACCGACTTTTGTTGCAATTCCGTTTTGAGCAAGCTGCAGTCCGCATTCTCTGAATTTATCAATCTGTGCGACTCTGAGAAACACATTTCCTCTTGTTTCGCCTGAAACCTTTGCCAAAAATTTTCCGCTCGGTGAAATGAAGCTGATAGGAATTAATTTTTCGGCACATTTTCCCATAAGAGCAGGTGAACATCCCAAATAACTGAAACAAACAACGGATTCAACATTATCAAACGGCAGTCTGAATTTTTCGTTGTCTTCAAGCTTACAGATAATATTTTCTCCGTCTAAGGAAAGATATGCGTTCTCGTTTGTTATGTATAAAGTATTAAGAAGCTTTCTCATAAATCATCCTCCAAAGAACATGAGAGCATTTCTTTCACGCTCTTTTCCTTTCTTCTTTTCGGAATACATAAGTCCTTCATTGAACAGCCGGAACAATTCTGCCCTTTTTTGATTGGCGGTATAATTCCGCTTGCAATATCAGTCCGGATTTCACCGATAATTTTCAACAGTATGCTGTTATACTCTTCAAAACGATTGACAAAATCTACTTCTATACGTTTTTTGACATCTCCGTAATAAATTACAGCTTTACAGTTTCCTCCGAAAACGTAATCTACACATATTTTCTGAGCAAACAACTGTATGGCATCTTCTTCGTGATAAGACGTATTTTTCGGCTTTGTCGGCTTATATTCAACTATGCACAGCTCCGTGTTGTCCAACCTTTGTTCTATGCAGTCGGTAACGCCGAAAAGATTATATTCCGGTTCGTCGTTCCAGACAGAAACGGAAGTACAGACTTTTTTTCCTCTGAACGTATAACCTGAATCCTGAGAATGAACCCTTTCGTGCATTATATTGCCTTTTACCACAAAGTAGTTTTCCGCCCATGCCTTTTCAATTTCTATCAGTCCCCATCTGTGAGCACAATACATATAGTGCTGTATCATACGGATATTTATCGGCTCAGTTACCCCATTTCTTCTCCAATTCTACTCCGTCGGGCATATTCTCGTCAACCGTTACTTCATAGTCGGAAAAAGCTCTCGGGGGAACAGTTGCATCTTTTTGTCTGATTACGATTTTATCAAACAATTCATTGGACGGCGCATTCCCTAATACGGAATTATGCTTGAAAACATAAAGCTTTCTCATGCACATTTTTCCTCTTGCCGCGCTGTGATCGTTTTCAAACATATTGATTATTGCTTCCCAAAGAAGACTTAAATCGTTTTCGCTAAATCCGGTTATCTTGTTGGCAAGTGCGGCGGAAATATATCCTTCCGATCTGTAAAGCGCATACGGAATAAAACTTTTTTTGCCCATTTCGTTTTTCTTTCCGTCGGCAATATCGCTTTCTTTCGTTATGGCCTGGCGCGTGATTGTTATTTCCTGAACACTGACAGGGGAAATGCTCTTTGCAAAATTTATCTGAACCGGACCCCTGACAATTCCGCACTGGTCATCGCCTGTTGACATAACCATTCCGAATGTTCTGACATCAAAATAGTTTTCGCACATATAGTTTCTCGCAAGTATTTGTTCATCGGGAGCCTTTTTCTCTTTTTTCCCTAAAGGCAAGCCGAGTGCTTTATGCGCTTCGGTAAACTTTGTGTTCAATGATTTGTCAGGCTTTACCAGAATATTATATCCGATTTCACCTTCTTTTGTCAGCTCGACATAATTTCTTATTTTTCTTTTCAGGCAAACGTCCGTAATATAGCCAAGACTTGTTTCGGGATCTATTCTCGGGCTGTTTCCTGCGTCCGGATCACCGTTGGGATTACCGTTTTCTACGTCAAAAATCATTACAAAATCATATCTGTTTTTAATAGCCATAATTATTTATCCTCCTCATTGTTGGCGTTGCTGTTTTTCTGTCTCTGGTTGTCATCAAAACTCTTTTGCTGGTAATAACCGATTATAAACTTTCCTTGTTCGGTAAGGGAAAGCGCTTTTGGGAATTCACAGTTTAGTTTGTCCATTATTTCGTTTATTTCATCTGTAAGGTACTTAGGATTGTTTATTTTGTCAAGATGATGTTGCGAAAGTCTCATTATTACAGGGAAAACGTTTGCGGGATTTGTTGCCGCACTTGAAAAATAGGAATCTCTGATTGTCCTGTTAATGTTGAAGTTTCCGGCTTTCAACTGAATATACTCAAGTTTTGCAAATAACCTGCCGCAAAGGTATGCCTGATTTTTGTTCTCTTTGTCCAGAGCCATAGTAATTTCCTCCTTTTGACCCGAAAGTCTTGATTTTCTGTTAATTGATGCTTTGATTATTCCGATTCTTACATCATTCATTTTGATAAAATGATTTTTGTCATTATCACTGTCGGTCTTAATTCTTCTGATTACGGTTGCCAACAGTTCGTTAGGATAGTTATATCCGTAAATCATTGACTGAAACAGCTTTGTCTGAAGCGCAGGATCAACTGTTTCGGATGTTGATTTGGGTGAAACGAGTTCCTTTAATATTTGATAAAAATATACAAGCCTGTCCTTATTCATACTCAAATCGAGTTGATGCTGAATTACATTCATAAGAATGTTGCCGAATTTCTGTTTGTAAACAAATTTTAAAGCTATTCTTGATGAATTGGTTTTCAGCCCGGCAAAATAGAAATCGACATCGGTATTTATATTTTGACCTTCAGCCAGTCTTTCTTTTGTAAGAGTTCCGTTTTGTGCGGAGATCATTATATTTTTTACATAATCGTCGGTATCTTCGGCATTTTTTGAATCTGACACGGAGAGCGCCGAAAAAATATTGTCATAAGCTTCATCTCCGGAGTTTGCCCAATGTATTACCGCCATATCATCAAGAACGGTTTTGTGCGTTGAATCGGAAAGCAGATAATTCAATGCGGCTGTATATTTTTTCATTGCCGTCTTTGATATACTGCTGTTTGCCGATTGGTTATGACAGTATGATTCCATTGCAGGGTCATTATAGCAGACAAGAACATTTCCGCCGGTTCCGGGGCTTGGCAATCCGGATATTTTTTCATGTGTTTCGGCGATTTCGTCGACATTGCCTGTAATGCAGCATTGCTGTATCAGCCCTTCAGTGCCTTTTTGTTTGTTGTTGTATTCGGTTTGCCATTTCTTTCTGATTTCGGGATCGTCATTGAGAAATTTATCGGGATACCCGTCTAAAGCGAAAGTATAATAGGCGTTTTTACTCAGACATTTCAGCAGTGGATTGTCTGTCTGCTGTTCCGGATTCCATGTCAGAATATAATTTCTGTAAGCATTTACGAGGGGAGTGTCAATTCCCTCAATAAAAGCAAGATTATTGTCTTTGAACATATTCCATTTTATGTAATTGGGCTTAGGCATACGGCTTTCATTGTCATAAGCAAGTCCGAACAGATACTCCGGTCTATGTTCGACAATATTGAAGTCAATTCCGGGTTTTTGTGTTCTTTTGGGAAATATTTCACGCCTTTTTTCCAAAACGGTTTTGATTTTACCTTTATTATTGATAACTTCTGAACGAATCTGTATATCAACGATATCAGCTATTTCGCCGTTTTCCTTAAGCAGAACAAGATTTGATACATCAACATAAGAGTATGCTTCGTCAAGTATTTTTTTCTGCTTTGCCAATGTTTCGTAATAGTCACACAATGCACTTATCAGCATATTACCTCCTTGGCGTATTCGGCGACATTGATTACGCCTTTTTTCATATGCGGTCTGTAAAAAATCGGTTCGGCTTTGTCCGAAAATCGGTGTTTTTTCCAAACATCTTCATCGTTTATTGCAGTGCCGTCGGCATTGAAGCCTTTATCCTTGAATTTTACTCCGTAAAGCATAAAACCTAAATCGACATCGTCTTCATGCATTATTTCCGCATCAATCTGACTGTAATCGAATTCATCAACCAAACAAAGATGCTTTACGGCAAATTCACTGCATCCGAAACAGGGTGTTCTGAAAGTTTGTCCGTTCTGAAGTCTTCTTTTTATGATGTTGTAATGCTTTTCCCCACATTCGTCATCATGAAAACTCATTATCCCCGTCATTTCAAAATGAAAAGCTATTCCGTATTTTACATCCTTAAGAATCATTGATGCTCTTTGAGTTCTGTTTTCCGAAGCGTAAATCGAAATATCATTTGCTTTTCCGCTCATTTGTTTTTTTGCCGCACTCAGATTGAGTTTTTCCTTAATTTCGTTTCTTCTTATGTTCATAAAATTGATCCTGTTAAAAACCACAATCTCATCTATCACATACCTGATTGCGGGTTTCCAGTAAACACTTTTGAGCATACCTTCTAACGCGCTCGGAGTGGGCACATCGTAGCTTACCCGTTCAACTTTCATTTCGGGTCTTGTAAAACAGGCGTAATCGCCTTCCGCAATCACCTTGAATCCGTAACTCATATTTTCACTTCCTTTCTTCAGTTACAATAATAATCTTTGCTTTCAAATGTAATTCCGAGCTTATCATCATAATAGTCGTTGTTTTCAAGCAATATAATTCCGCAGTCGTATTGCTTTACGACACCTGCGTTCAACAAGTCTTCAAATTCATTTTGATACACCGTGAAACAATAATTCTGTATTTTCCTCGGATTTACGTAACCGGTACTTCTTAGTTTATCAAACAGATTACCGCTTTCTTTGTCTCGGTTGACTGCAATGCTTACTGTTCTCGAATCGATTATTTTATTGTTTTGCTCGGCAAACGGTATTGCGTCGCATTTTCGGCATTTCAATGAATTTCTTGTGATAACATCTTCGTTTGAACCGTACAGAATCCGATAATATCTGCTTACAGCTTCGGGTGATGTAATGTTTTCACCGAAATCATCTATTATTTTTTGAGTGATATTTATTTTTAATTGCAAATCGCCTTTCAAAACTTTATTTTGCGACCGCTTGAATATGAAAGCTTCCGCATTGTTTCTTTTACCCTCTCTGTTGCATCTGCCTCCCGTTTGCAGAATGTTATCCAATCCGGCAATTTCTCTGAAGATCGTAAAGAAATCAAGGTCAACGCCGGCTTCTATCAATGACGTTGAGACCACAATTATTTTTCGCTCGTCGGGAACATTGACCGAATCACCGAAATCCCTTTCAAGCTCTGCGATTTTGTTTTTTATTTCCGTAATTGCGTTTATTCTGTCAAAGGGCGTCATGTATGTTGATAAATGATAGATATTTTCAGCTTTGATTCTGTTTTTCGGTATAAGATTGTATATTTCCCTTGCGCCTTTTCTGCTGTTTACAACAATCAGGCAGGTAGGGAAGACTGTGGCTTTTTCGATCAGAGCTTCGTCGCTTTGCTCGCCGATATATCTGAATTTACATTTGTCAAATGCACCGAAATCCGAAACATCGGTAATAAGATCGGTAATTACCGGATTTTCAAGTGCATATTTTGTTATCAGATTTTTGAAATCGGGCATAGTTGCCGTTAAGAAAATCGCTTCGCTGTTGAAATACTTTGTAAGAAAACTTATTCCTCTTAAACATGGCTGTAAAAAATCTATCGGCATCAAGTGAGCTTCATCAAAAACGATTATGCTGTTTGCCATATTATGAAGCTTTCGCAGTTTACTTCTTTTGTTGCCGAACAATGACTCAAAAAATTGAACAGAGGTTGTAACTATCAAATCCGCATCCCAGTTTTCGGTTGCATATTTGTAAACAAGCTCGTTTTCGTTATCTTCATTATAAAAGAACGTTGACTGATGGCGAAGTATTTGCGCGGAGCTGCCGAATATTTCATCAAACGTGCCGGCGGTTTGTTCTATAATGCTGTTATACGGAATAACGTAAATAATTCGTTTCTTTTCGCTGCCTTCTTTAAGAAGTCTTATCAATGCGGTTTTCATGCTGCAAAGAGTTTTTCCGCTTCCGGTAGGCATATTCATAAGGTAAATTTCAGAATCTTTTTCCACGTTTTTATATGCCTGACTTTGAATTTTGCTCCGTGTGTTTTGCAGATCTGTTACGTTTATGAAAGAATTCAGTTTGTCATCGAGCTTTTTTTGAACAGCAACAAAGTCCGTCTTCAAAGTCTCCCGTTCTTTACCGCTCATAAATTCCGCAGTATCGATTGAATCGGCGTCCGTTAAGCAGGAAAAACAGTATTTGGTGTAGAAACAATATTTCTCGATTATATCTTCATTGCTTTTACAATCTTTTTGCAACAGCTCAATAAATTTTTTATTATCTTCAGGCGTAAGCTCATAATCAATTTTTTGTTCTTTTTCAAAAACGGAATAATCTTCCGTTTCTCTCTTCAACCTTCCGTAAAGCGTCGGATCGAACTTTGTATCGCCGTAATTTCCCATATCGGGCAATCCTGTGTGATGACCGATTATGCAGTTGGCAATCAGCAGGTTCAGCAATGAGCTTTTGTCGGCTTCGCGTATCAGCTTTGCACCGCACGATGAATGTTCAATCCGTACCGATTTATCACCTGAAATTCTCTTCTGAAATGACGGTTGATATTTGCCTATATCGTGAAGCAAACCGGCTACATAACAAATCTTTTTCATTTCGCTTGTCGCCATATCCGTTGCGAGCAAAGCTGTTCTTTCGTTATGCTCCTTTACGGTTTGTGTTTTACCGCTTTCTTTTATGTGTGCTATGTATGACATATTTTTCTCCCATACACGGTTTTGTGTTTTTTGCCTTGTAAAATAATCGACTGTCTGATTTTGTTGAATAAAACTTGAGAATATAAAGCATAAATATGCTGCGCGGTATATTGTGACAAATCTGCATTTGGGTTGCTCATATGCAATCATGGGTTTTGCGGAAAAATAATACGGCTTGCGTTATTATTTTTAAATTTGTATTATATATTGCTTTTATTAAATTCATTATATCACAACAATAAATAAAAAACAATCATTTTTTATAAATTTCGGCATATATTGCATTTACTCCGTTTGGCTTTACTGCCACGCTGCCGGCGGAAACGGCAATAAAGCACAAGCTTCGGTCGGAACGCGCTTAAATTTATTTGACATCTTTGCTTTTATATGCTATAATTACAAGAAGCGGAATGTATTTCAATATATAGATAATTTACTGCAATAAACTGTGTCATATACTGTTTTTTGAGCAATTTTTCCGCACATTGAAAGGCTTTGCCCGGACAAGCTCACAAAGGCGAGGGGTAAGGGTTAGGAGTGAATATCATATGAAAAAACGTCTGTTTACATCGGAATCGGTAACGGAAGGCCATCCGGATAAAATATGCGACCAGATTTCGGACGCCGTTCTTGATGCTATATATGCAAAAGATCCTTATGCGAGAGTAGCGTGCGAAACTGCTTGTACGACAGGTCTTGTGCTGGTTATGGGCGAAATAACCACAAACTGTTATGTTGATTTTCAGAAAGTTGCGCGAGATACAATACGCGAGATCGGTTATGACCGCGCAAAGTACGGATTTGACGCGGATACTTGCGCAGTAATATCCACGATAGATGAGCAAAGCTCCGATATAGCTATGGGCGTCGGCGAATCTGTTGAGACGCGCGAGCTCAGTTCGGATGAAATAGACCGCATAGGAGCGGGAGATCAGGGAATGGTATTCGGCTATGCGTGCAATGAAACCGAAAATTACATGCCTATGCCTATATATCTTGCGCACAAGGCTGCAAAAAGACTTGCTTACGTAAGAAAAAACGGTATTCTTCCGTATCTCAGACCGGACGGCAAAACTCAGTTTACCGTTGTATATGAAAATGACAGACCCGTTGCGATTGATTCCGCACTTGTTTCGTCACAGCATTCCGATTCGATATCTCACGAACAGCTTGAAAGAGATATTGTAGAATTTGTAATAAAACCGATAATTCCGGAAAATATGCTTGAAAATTCAATAAAGTATCTTGTAAATCCCACAGGCAGATTTGTTTTAGGAGGACCTCATGCGGATTCCGGACTTACGGGCAGAAAAATAATAGTTGATACATACGGCGGTTATGCACGGCACGGCGGCGGCGCTTTTTCGGGAAAGGATCCTACAAAGGTTGACCGCTCGGCAGCATATGCGGCGCGTTATATAGCAAAGAATATAGTTGCTTCCGGTGCTGCGGATAAGTGCGAGCTTCAGGTGTCGTATGCAATAGGAAAGTCGCATCCCGTATCGGTGCTTGTTGAAACATTCGGCTCGGAACACACGGATCCCGAAAAAATCGAAAAGTGCGTGAGCGAGCTGTTTGACCTGCGTCCTGCGGCTATAATCAAAACGCTTGATTTGCGCAGACCTATATATAAACAGACTGCCGCGTATGGTCACTTCGGCAGGGACGATATTGATCTTCCGTGGGAAAAACTTGATATGGCAGACAAAATCAGCTCATATCTCGGGTTGAAATAATTTTATTGACAGAAATTTCACGTATATAAGAGATATAAATTTCATCGGTGAAAGGAAGGCTTTGCCTTATTGCATAGGGCGGTTCGTAATATACTATGGCACACATAATTGCTGTTTCCAATCAAAAGGGCGGCGTTGGCAAAACAACAACGTCCGTAAATTTAAGCGCCGGACTTGCTGAGCTCGGTAAAAAAGTTCTTCTTGTAGACGCAGATCCGCAGGGAAACGCAACTACCGGACTCGGAATATTCAAGTCCACACTTGAGTCATCGCTTTACAATGTTATAATAGAATCGGAATCAGTGAGCAATGCAATTATAGATACCGAGTGCGAAAATCTCAGGCTTTTACCGTCAAATATAGATCTTGCAGGTGCAGGACTCGAGCTCATAAAGGCTCATTCGAGAGAATCCGTTCTCAAAAAGGCGCTGCGCGAGGTCGCGGACGATTTTGATTATATTATAATAGATTGTCCTCCATCACTTGGATTAATTACATTAAATGCATTTACAGCATCAGATAGTGTACTTATTCCTGTTCAATGCGAATATTTTGCGCTTGAAGGATTAGG
>CAJLXE010000046.1 GCA_905210525.1 uncultured Clostridia bacterium
ATGAGAAAATGAATTTTCAGCGGCATATCTTGCTGTCTCCTCAAGACGCATTTTGTAGCAGAATCTGCATCTGCCGTCAAAATCACCGTTTATTTCGGATATGAAACGGCGCAGACCGTATTCGTTGTTTATTATAAGATTTGCATTTATTGAACGAGCATATTCAACGAGCGTATTTTTGCGCATTTTATATTCGATTGCGGGGTGTATGTTGGGATTATACCAGAAAAGATGCGGCTCTATGTTTTCTGCGCGAAGCGTTTCTATGCACATTATTGAACACGGAGCACAACACGTATGGAGAAGCAGTTTCAAATTAAACCTCCTGAAATTCACACATAACATAATTTTCGGGGCAGTCCATTGAAAGACAGCCCCGGAAAGTCAATAAAACAATTTTTACGATTATGAAACTATATTTTCGCCGTCGAATACGAAGAATCCGAGTGCGCCGCCTGCCGTGCCGCCGTTTTTGATTCTGTTTACGAAAGCACGCTGTATGCTTGTTTTCTGCGGAAGAAGGTCATAATTGTTGTCTGCCGGCGGCCATGCGCTGCCGAATACTCTGTACATTTCACCGTTGCCCTGGTACATGGAGAACAGATTGAAGTCATTCATAAAGTCGAGAATGTTTGAATTTTCAGGCAAAAATTCGCGGTGCTTCGGATAGAGCAGCCATGAATGGCACATAAATACGGCATAGCCTGTCTGATTGAAGAATTTGTACGCCTGTCTGTATGAATCCATTCTTTTTTCCTTTGTAATACCGTCGCCCTCCGGAATGTGAATGTTTATAGCGCGGCAACCTTTGCGTATGTTTATTCCGCCGAGAGTCAGCGGAAGAGCGCTTTCGTTGCAGTCTACAAGCTCAAACTGCAATCTTCCGAGTCTGAATATTACTCCGAAGAGAGCAAGAGCTATCCAGCCGTACTCTAAAAGTCCCCATTTGCCCGTTCTTTCGAGACACGTATGAGCCCATATATTGAGGTCAAGCAAAGAGTCGTAATAAACGCTCATAGGCCAGCCGTTGCGTATGTACATATTTTTTGTTTCTATTGAATAAAGCTCGCACATAACCAGGCAGAGCAGATCGCCGTCAACGCCTTTTTCTTTTGCAAGGTCGTGTACAAGCTCGCGCCTGTTGTCACGTGCTGCAAAGAAATATGCGGTCAGTCCTGTACATTTCTTATCGAAATCGGGATCGTCAAGAATTTTATTTACTGTTTCTTCTATAAGTGCTTGTGCTTCAAGAGGCATTTTTATATATTCGTTTATGTCTCTTATGTGTTTGAATACTAATATTCTGTCCATTAGAATCTGTAATGCCTTGGTTTTATAAACAAAGGCGCTCCTTTCTTACTGTCCGGAAAACGCTGTAAGTAAACATACGGAAAAGCGTTTTATTTATCGGCAATGTCAATCGGTATTATTATACAGTATGTAAAAGACAATGTCAAGCAAAAAGTTTTACTTATCGGATTAAAAATATCCGGCAAAGTCTCCTGTAACGGAGATTGCCGGAGTATTTATTATTCTTCGTCGTTATTTGTGAAACCCTGAGGAATAGTTCCTACGTTATATACTTTCATGCTGCGGATAATCGGCTGTCCAACAGCAACAAGACCTCTGAAACGAACCTTGGAAACATTTGCCGCGGGGAAGAAGTCTATTTTTTTGTGACCGACAGCGCTTCCGTTTGCAAGCTGTATCCATTTTTGTCCGTCAAAGCCTTCGATTACGTATTTACGTATGCGCTCGCCGCAGCGTGTATCTTCCATGAGAACAACGTGGTCAACGGGCTGTGCTTTGCCGAGATCAATTTCAACGAATTCGCCCTCGCCGGAAGTTTCTGCAATGGGATTGTCGAATCTGCGTCTTATTTCATCACCGAATTCTTTCATTCTGTTGAAGTCTTCGTCTATTATGTATCCCTCCGGATGCGGTCCCTGATTTATGAGCAATGTTGTGCCTCTGCCTACTGACTTGTAATACATTTCCATAAGCTCATCGAGAGTGCGGAGCTTGTTTGAAGGATTGGGATTCCATACCCAGCTGTCTCTTATCGGAACGTCACATTCCAGCGGCATCCAGTTGTCGCCGTCGGGATCGCTGTGATACTGTGTTGCAATACCCGATATTGCGTCGTAACGCTTTATGCTGTTCCATGCGGGATAATATGCCCAGCCTTCTTCGTTGCCCACCCATCTGATTGTGGCGTTGGGGCTTTGGAACACCATTGCATCGGGCGCATATTTGCCTATAATATCTCTTACGTCGATTTTGAGGGAGCTGTCGAACCAGATCTCACATATTGAACCGTATCTTGTGAATATTTCCGTAAGCCACTGGCGGTAAAGATTTGTGTACCAATCCTGTTCGTTTGGGTTGGTTGTTATTCCTCCCTGACGAGCTTCGCAGGCAAGAGAATCGCCGCACATATATATGCCTAATTTTACGCCGTATTTTTTGCAGGATTCGCTGAGCTCAAGCACAATATCACCTTTTCCGTGCTTGTACTGAGAATACTTCATGGAGAAGAAGTAGTTGGTATCTGTCTGCCAGCGTACAAAGCCTTTGTTGTGCTTTGCAACAAATACCACATATTTTGCACCCAGGTCAACTGCAGAACGAACCCACTGGTCTGTGTCCATTTTGCTCATTTTCATATTGTATGCCGCCGCTTTCTGATATTCTTCGTCTCTGCGGAGCTCGGGGGAATTCAAAAATGATATTTCCTCGCCGTAATACGGCATCCAGTGTATGAACATACCGAGTTCGTAATCCTGCCATTCGTACTGAGCCTTTGACGGTCTTGCCAAAGCCCATTCATTGCCTAAAATTTCCATACTTTACATACCCTTACTTTCTTGATTGCGGCGTTTGATTTCGATGAATCCGGGATGAAACGCCGTTTATAGATATTATATTATACAAGCCCCTGTTTGTCAATAAAAAAATAGTGGACAAATATGACATTTGAAATTCAATACGGACAAATATAACCCATTTTGAATATATGAGCAATATCGGCAAAAAATATATTGACAAACTATAATTGTTTGTTTATAATGTTGTTGCATTATACAGAAAGGATGATGTAAAAATGAAGTTTAAATCAAGATTTTCTAAACAAATTGCGATTGCGGTATGCGTTACGGGCGTATTCTTTTCATGCTTCGGGCTCTCGGGTTGCACCGGTAAAACTCCGGAGCCTACCGCAACCCCGAAGCCGGAGGAGACGGCGCTTTATGTTTCTCCGAGAGGCTCCGATGATGCCGACGGCTCTGAAAATTCCCCGTTTGCGTCTCCGGAACGTGCGGTTGAAGAAGTCAGAAAGCTTGTAGCTGCAGGGCTTAATAAATCCGTAACGGTTTATTTCCATTCAGGCGACTATAAGGTAACGAATATAAATTTCACGGAAGCGGACAACGGCACAGAACAGTACCGTGTTACGTATAAAGCATTCGGCGACGGCGATGTTATATTCAACGGCGGTAAAGCGCTTGCCAATAACGATTTTGTTTCAGTGACGGATGAAGACGTACTTTCAAGACTGAATAATTCGGCAAAAGACAAAATAAAAGTTATAGATCTCAGAAAAATGGGTCTTACGCGCGCCGATATAGGTGAAATATATGAGATAGGAACAGGCGGTACGGCAAGCAAATATGACGACGGCACGGTCGGCAATAATTGCGAGCTTTTCTGGAACGACAAGAGAATGACTGTTGCAAGATATCCGAATACGGGCTTCAATCTTATAGAAAAGGTCATAGACGAAGGCAATGGAGATGACTTTACGCCGGGAATTGTGGGTGTGGACGCACAGACTCTTGAGGTTATGAAGACGTGGAAGGAACCGGACAAAGTATGGATGTTCGGATATTTCAAATTCAACTGGGCGGATATGACGACGCCTGTGAAGTCGATAGATTTTGAGACGGGAGCAATTCAGCCTGCACATTATTCGTGGTACGGATACAAGGAAGATGCCGAATATTATTTCTTTAATGTGCTTGAAGAGCTTGACGCTCCGGGTGAATATTATATAGACAGAGACAATATGCTTTTGTATGTATATCCGCCGGAGGATGAAGCAGATGCCGATGCGCTTATTTCCGTAACGACATCAAAGCTTATTAAGGGAAATGTTTCCAACGTAACGTTTGAAAACATACAATTCAAGGGCGTAAGAAACGACGTTATTGATATTACGGGCGATAACAATATATTCAGGGATTGCAAGGTTTTAAATTCCTACGGTTGGGCAATAAACATTAACGGATGGAATAACCTTGTGTACGGCTGTGAAGTTTCATATATGGGCAGAGGCGGAATAAGACTTACGGGCGGAGACAGAGCTACTCTTACACCCGGAAACAATATAGTCGAGAACTGCTATGTACATCATTTTGAAGAGGTTTACAGAACATATCAGCAGGGAATATTCGTAATAGGCTGCGGCAACAAGGTTCTTCATAACGAAATAGCGTACGCTCCTCACTGCGTACTGAGCTACAGCGGAAACGATCATCTGTTGGCTTACAATTATATACATGATGTTGTTTATGAATCAAGCGATGCAGGCGCGCTGTATATAGGCGGCGACTGGACAAGCTGCGGAACCGAAATAAAATACAACTTGTTTGAAAACATTGTAGGTACTGAGGGAAATTATCCGAAGGCAATATATTTTGACGACGGAATGTCATCGGGAACTGTTTACGGCAATATTATAAAGAACTGTTCCGGCGCAGCTTTGAACATAGGCGGCGGCAGAGATATGGTTATAAAAAATAATCTTGTTATTTCGGACGGTACGCCTATATATTATGACGACAGATTTGCACTTGACGGCTGGGCAAGCATTTACCGCAACACTAAGCCGGGCGAAGGTATGTGGACAACTCTTGACAGAGTGCCTTATAAGAGCGAGCTCTGGCAGAAGAGATTCCCTCTTCTTGCAAAGGTGACGACGGACTATGCGGATTATCTGAGTCCGGATTTCCCTGCAAACCCTGCATATTCGATTGTGGAACACAATATATTTGTGGGCAGGCAGTCTTCAAATCTTGAGATTTCCGATGTGGTGCGCGAGTATTCGACAATAGGCGTAAACTATTCGTACAGAAGCGAAGCGGAAATTCTTGAAAAAGGAACGTACACCGTGCTTGAAACAAAAATATATCTTAACAACATACCGTGGGAACAGATTCCCTATCAGGATATAGGAAGATATAAAAACTGAATTTTATATAGACAATGAATCAGATACGGGAGCTTTTGAAAAGGTTCCCGTTTTTCCCTCGAAAAAATACAGAATAAGCCGTAAGGGTCTATGACTTTTACGGCTTATTTTGTATATATGCGATGCGGCTGTCAATTCAGATCGGTAATTGAGTCTGCGTGCTTGTATCGGGTACCCGGCAGTGCGAAGCTTTTGTAAACGAATTACCCTTTTTGTGGGAAAAATAATATGCCCTGCGAAAAGTTCGGATTTCGTAAGGCATATTATATACGTTGTATGTGTTGTTTTATTTTGCTTTTTTGGCGGATTCGATAACCATATCACCGTCCTTGATCCAACCGATTTTACGAATGAGGAGGTATATTGCATATGTCAGAAGCATGGGCAGTATAAATTCAAGGAGGGCAATGCGAACCAGAGCGAGCACAGGCGTAAGCGCTTCCATGCCGAAAGACGCCATGGTTTCGGCGGATGTCATAACAATGTAAGAGTTTATCGAGCCTACAAGACCTGACGTACCCATTCCCGCGCCTATCGGATTGTTAAACAGAGGCAGTATTGTGGTAGCGACAGGACCGAGTATTGCGCTTGCCATTATTGCGGGAAGCCATATTGTGGGTTTTTTGACAATGTTGGGAACCTGAAGCATCGATGTTCCGAGACCCTGGGCAAGAAAACCGCCTATGCCATTGTCTCTCCAGCTTATTATTGCAAATCCCATCATATTTACACAGCAGCCTACCGTTGCCGCACCGGCCGCAAGACCGGTTATTCCCATAGAAACGCAAAGTGCGGCGCTTGATATGGGGGCCGTGAGCGCCATACCCGTAAGAACGGATACTATTATTCCCATAGGAATAGGCTGTAATTTTGTTGCGGAATTGATTACGTCTCCGAGCCACGTCATAAACTGCGATATAGGAGTTCCTATAAAAGAACCTACAAGACAACCGATAAGTATTGTTGTAAACGGAACAAGCAAAATGTCTATTCTTGTTTTACCTGATATTACATTGCCTACTTCTGCGGCAAAAAGCGCCGCTATGTATGCGCCTACCGGTCCGCCGCAATCATATCCGAACGCGCCTACCGCGGCACACGAGAATACAACCAAAGGCTTGCAGTGCATACCGTATGCAATGGCTATGCTTATCGCAGCACCTACCACGTACTTATTTTTTGCGATATCTCCGAATTTACTCAGAAATGACAACGCGTTTATCTGACCGAGCTGTGAAATGATTGTTCCTATAAGCAAGGAAGCAAACAGACCGAGCGCCATTGACGAAAGTCCGTCTACAAACCAACGCTTGGGCAATCCTTTGAGCCATGTCAATAGTGTGTTTTTTGTTTTTCCCATAACAAACTCCATTCTGATATAAAAAAATTTAAATAAAAAGCCTGACCATCACTGATGGTCGGGCTTTATCGTCAATTATATATTATGTGCGGTTACGTATAACATCACATAACAACTTACAAAAAACTAAGATCACACAATTAAATGCTTCGCATTTAATTGTTGCGTTTTTGTCTTACGACAAAAACAAAGATGTATTTATTATACCACAATTAAATGCTTCGCATTTAACCGTTGCGTTTTTGCCTTACGACAAAAACAAAGATGTGTTTATTATACCATATATCGACAAATACAGTATTAACAAATTGTAAATTTACTTTTTTAATTCTTCTATTTCCTTTTCAAGGCGCTCTATATGCTCTGTAAGATAATTTATTGTTTTCAGGAGCTCCTTGGGTGAACGGTGGTTTACTATGCGCTTGCCTTTTATGCGGACTATTTCACCGGGTATTCCGACTACCGTGCAATCGGGCGGAACATCGTTGAGCACAACCGCGTTTGCGGCGATTTTGGTGTTGTCGCCTATATTTACGGGGCCGAGTATTTTTGCGCCGCTTCCGACGGATATATTATTTCCGAGAGTCGGGTGACGTTTACCGTGATCCTTGCCGGTGCCGCCGAGCGTGACGCCCTGAAAAATTGTGCAGTCATCGCCTATTTCTGTGGTTTCGCCTATAATAACGCCTGAACCGTGATCTATAAAAAGCCGTCTGCCTATTTTGGCGCCGGGGTGTATTTCTATGCCCGTAAAAAAACGGCTGAGCTGAGACGTGAGTCTCGCCAGAAAAAACATCTTATGCGTGAAAAAGAAATGAGCTATTCTATGATTGAATACAGCATGAACTCCCGAATACAAGAGCACTATTTCTATGCTGCTTCTTACGGCGGGATCGCGTTTTTTTATTGAATCCATATACAGTTTGAAACTGCTTGCCATATTGTTTATCCCTTCCTTACGGTATTGACGCGTTTGTGCGCATACCTGTTGTATGACTTTTATCGTTGTGATACTTCATTTTATTAAGTTTACCGTAAAATTGTACCATAAAATTATGATTTATACAAGATGTTTTATAAAAATACGGTAATTTTTAATTTTGGTTTGAAATATAAAAACTCATGTGTAATTAAATTACCCTCATATAGATTTGATAAAATTGCAAAAAACGGGGAACGGTGACAAAGATCGGCAAACGAAAACGCGGCAGGGAGATCTGATGCTCTCTGTTGTTTTTTATAAAATTTTACAAAAGCTATTGACAAATTCTATACTTCGTGATATGATGTATTACGCAAAGGGAGGTATAACATGGATGTTCAGTTGAAACGAGGACTTTTGGATATTTGCGTTTTGGCGGCAATCAAGAGTGAGGATTCATACGGCTATAAGATCATAAAAGATATGAAGCCGTACATTGAACTTTCCGAATCGACCTTATATACCATATTGAAACGCTTGGAGACAGCCGATATGTTGACTGTTCGCACCGCGGAACATGATGGCAGACTTCGGAAATATTACCACATTACCGAAAAGGGACTGACGCGTATTGAGGAGTTCAAGGTCGAGTGGAAGGAAATTTTAGCAATTTATCAATTTGTAATGAAGGAGGATGATGACAATGAATAAACAGGAATTTCTTGCACAGCTGCGGAAAGGTTTATCCGGGTTGTCAGAGGATGATATTGAGGAACGTTTGACATTTTACGGCGAAATGCTTGATGACAGAATAGAGGAAGGACTTTCGGAGGAGGAAGCTGTTTCGGAGATAGGCTCTGTGGAAGAAATCGTTAGGCAGACGGGAGGCGATATTCCTCTTGCAAAAATCGCCAAGGAAAAAATCAGACCCAAGCGGCATCTGAAAGCGTGGGAGATCGTACTCTTGGTGATTGGATCTCCGATATGGTTTTCGCTCGGCATTGCAGCGGCTGCCGTGATTTTTGCATTTTACGTTTCGCTGTGGGCGGTAATCGTTTCGCTGTGGGCAGTATTCGGTGCGCTTGCAGTTTGTGCAGTGGGTAGCTTGCCGGCGTGTGTTATTTTTGCCGCGAACGGAAGCGTTATGCCGGGGCTTGTGATATTTTCCGCAGGAATTGTTTGCGCGGGGCTTTCCGTATTTCTGTTCTGCGGCTGCAGGGAAACGGCAAGGGGCATTTTGATGCTTACGAAGAAAATTACAATATGGATGAAAAATTGTTTGATCGGGAAGGAGGAAGCGTAATGAAAAAGGCAACAAAAGTATGGCTTATAACGGCGGCTTCTCTTGTGTTGGTAGGATGTATTCTTTTTGCAGGTGTAATGTCAACAATCGGCTGGGATTTTGAGAAATTATCAACGGTCGATTATGAAACAAATGTTTACGAAGTTACCGAAACTTTCGGCAGCATATCGATAACATCCGATACCGCGGATATTCGATTTGCTTTGTCGGATGACGGAAAATGCAGAGTGGAGTGCTATGAGGAAGCAAACGCAAAGCATTCGGCCGCTGTTGATAAAGATGAACTTGTTATCAAAATCAACAATCAAAAATCTTGGTATGATTATATCGGATTCCGGTTCGGTTCGCAAAAGATAACGGTTTATCTTCCGAATACAGAATATAATGCGTTATACATTCACGAAAGCACGGGAAATGTTGAAATACCGAAAGATTTCATGTTTGCAAACGCCGATATTTCTTTAAGTACGGGAAACGTTGATTTTTGTGCGTCTGTTTCGGAAGCGGTAAGAATAAAAACAAGCACGGGAGATATCAATGCAGAGAATATTTCCGTGGGCTCGCTGGAGCTTTCCGCTACAACAGGTATGATTACGGTTTCGGGCGTGACCTGTCGGGGTGATATAAAAGCAGGCGTATCGACCGGAGAAGTAAGTTTGACCGATATTTCGTGCGAAAACGTAATTTCGAGCGGAACCACGGGAAGCATATTTCTGAATAATGTGATTGCCGAAAATAAGTTTTCGATTGAAAGAAGCACGGGTGATGTGAAATTCGGCAGATGTGATGCAGCTGAATTATATGTAAAAACGAGTACAGGCAATGTTACCGGCAGCTTGCTTACGGATAAAGTTTTTATTACCGATACCGACATCGGCAGCGTTGATGTTCCCAAAACGACAGTCGGCGGCAGGTGCGAGATCAGAACCGGTACGGGAGATATCAAAATAAAGATAGGCTGAAAATAAATGGAATTACACACTGCGGGGCTTTGAAAAAAATCTTGTAGTGTGTTTTACTTGTCTGAAGCTCCACGCAGTTGCTGTAAGGCGTAATTGCCACAAGGTCATCCACC
>CAJLXE010000047.1 GCA_905210525.1 uncultured Clostridia bacterium
GCCAATTATCCTGCTCAACAACGAATGATTTAACACCTGTGTCGATAGCTGTTGCAATAACGCCTTCCCAGTATATGTTACCGTTGCCGATTTCCGTTATGAAGGAACCGTCTTTGCCGTATGCCATATCTTTGAGATGAAGAACGTCTATTCTGCCCCGGAGCTTGTTAAGCCATTCGCGAACATCGCCGCCTGCGTTCTGTACCCAATATGTATCCATAACGAACGAAGCATAGTTCTTGTCAAGACCTTCTATGAGGTAATCGATAGCGAGCTTGCCGTTGAACTTCATGAATTCATGGCTGTGATGATGATATGTGAATTTGTATCCCTTAGGTCCGATTACCCGGCAAAGCTTGTTGGCTTTCTCGATAAAATCAAGATATCCCTCAAGATTGTCAGCCCAGAAACCGCCGATACCCATAAGCTTTGTGCCGAGATCGTCATGAAGCTTCATAGCCTTTTCCGGATTGTCGCACATCATGCCGAAATCATCGTGAGTACCTACTATTGTAAGTCCTGCTTCCTTTGCCAGTTTGCCGAATACGTCAAACGGAACTGCGCAGCCTGCTGTCTGAACTTCGTCAAAACCCATTTTTTTGAGTTTTTCAAAGCTTGTTTTGATGTCTTCTTCATTGTTCATGAAGTCACGGATGGTGTATAATTGAACACCGATCTTTTCCAATTTAGCCATTGTTGTTATGTCCTTTCTTATGAATTTACGATTGCCTGTCAATCGCAAAAACGATATTACCATTTATATTATAATAAGTAATTTAGTATATTATATATTTACTTTTGTTAAATGTCAACAGGTTTTTGTACATTTAGCTGTTGTTTTGAGCTGGTTTTTGAATATTTTTATTTTTTAGGCAGATAATATTGACGTAAATTATTTATTTGTGAAAGGATTTTTTTATGCTTCTGAAACCGGAATCGATGAATACGAAAACGCTTTGGATATTGCTTGCGATTCTGAGTGCGATTTTTGTGATTGTATGCGTGACGGTTGTATTACTTATACGGCAATAAGTTATTTGCCGATTTTTAAGACAACACGAGAGAAAGGAAATAAAACACAACGATGAAGAAAAAGAAAAATGCATATGTACTTATGGCGGAAAATATGCTTCCCAAATCAAACATTTTTAAGGACTGTATAATGGCGTTTATTGTTGGCGGCGTGATATGCTGTGTAGGGCAGCTACTGGCGGATTTATATTCCGGTTTGTGCGGCTTACCGGAAGATACCGTAAAAATGCTCACTCCGGCAACAATGGTATTTTTGGGAGGACTTTTAACGGGTATAGGAATTTATGATGATATAGGTAAAGTTGCGGGAGCAGGCAGCGTTGTGCCTATAACAGGATTTGCAAATTCGATAGTGTCCTGTGCCATTGAATATAAACGCGAAGGCTATGTATTCGGCGTGGGTGCGAAGATGTTTACAATAGCGGGTCCCGTGCTTGTTTTCGGTATATCTGCGAGCGTACTTTGCGGAATAACATACTATATAGCAGGACTGATATGACGTGAATTTTACAGACTGAATTACGGTGCAAAAATATATTGAAATAAAAATAAAAGTATGTTATTATAATAATGGAATTTTTTGCAAATTGACAATAACGGTATATTTGTATCGAACTGCTTTGCATGGAAATTATCAACACAAGAGAAAGGGTATATTTATGAAGAAGACAATTTCATTTTTGTTGGCTTTTGCGCTGTTTTTCAGTATATGTACGGGTTGCTCACCGACTGCAACCGACGCTCCGCCGACAAATACGCCTTTGCCGACGGCAGAGACGAAAAACGAGCTTGAATTGCGTTCAGGCAATTCAAAAATAACGTTCGGAACGGAAAATTCCGAACCGTACATATTTTCGCTTTCAAACGGCGAAACGGGAAACCTTATAGAAAAAACGCCCGTCCGGCTTCCGGAATCGGCACTGTTTTTCTGGCCTGTCGGGTATAGCTGGGGTGCAGAGCAGAACGGCTTTACCGTTGATGAAAATACAGCTACTGTAACAATGGAAATGAAGCTTGAGTGGCGTTATGACAGCACAAGAAAAGCGGACGATACGGAAACGTCTGCTTACGAAATGATTTTTATCAATGATAAGTGCAATTTTGAATATAGAATCAGTATAGCTGCCGATAATACGAAAATTGCCGAGGGACCGTTTCTGATAAGCGGTGAATTTATAAACAGAAGCATAATGAATGTTGCCTGTTACCTCGGCGATTTTGTATCCGTTTCTCCGAAGCGCACCGATAAGGACCCTGTTGTATGGTCTTTCGGAAAACAGGGGCATTTCGCGGAAGGCGGATTTGAACGTGTAAACAGTGCAACGGACCCTAATGCAGAAAAGCTTACGGCAGAGGGCGACGGGACGTACAAGGAACTGCTCACAAAAAATAAAACTGTTACCGCGTCATCGGGACAGAACAGTGCATGGTCTGCAAGAGTACCGTTTATGTATCTGGATTATAACGGAGAATACGGACTTTATACGGCACTTGAATGGACAGAAGGTACAGTAAAAGCGCAAAGCAAGGACGGGAATATTACGTTATCGGTAAACATGGACAAAGAAAATTCACGTTTTTGTGCAAAGACGGCTCCGCAGCAGACACTCACGGTTCCGACGGTGTACCTTGGATGTTACACCGGAGATGTTGATACAGGCTCAAACATATACAAAAAATGGTTTTTCAATCGCAAGGCTCCGGATTGCGTGAGAGAAAACTCTAAAGAGCCGTACATACAGGTTGACCAATTAGGTGTAACATATGAAAAGTGGGCAGAAATCGGTTTTGAATCAATAAAATGGGATTACGGTTGGTTCAGTGATTATATTTTTGACGGTGCGTTTCCGGGGACAGCCGAAGGCAGTTGGCTGATGCGGAATGCCGGTTATCAATGGTTGCTCGACATCAGCGGTGCAACGTTTGAAAATTACGGTGATTTACTGGAAGAGCGCGGACTTACATGGGCGGTATATCTGCTTTTGCACGATTGCATTGATGAAAATAACAAAGTTACTGAAAAATACGGAGAGTTCAATTCAATAACGCATCCCGAGTGGTTTGTGGATGATGCAACTGAATATAAAGACTACAATTTCGGATGTGCGGCGGACCTCGGCAATGAAGAATGCGTGGAATACATTAAAAAAACGCTCCTTGAATTTTTCGGCAGCCATAATATAACGACATGGCGCTCGGACTTCGGTCCCATTGCAAGCGCGTCCGCATACGAAAACCGTCATATGGCAGGAAATATTGATGTCGGTTACTGGTGTACGGTAGGATTTTTCGATATTGTCGATTATCTTTATGAAAACCTTGAGAACTTCAGATATGAGAGCTGCTGTGAGGGCGGCGGCATGAAAGATCTCATGACGGCAACGCGTGCGGCGGTAATAAATTGTGATGATTCGGCAAATTACCTCAGTTTAAGAACAACTTTTTATGACGCAAGCTATACGTTCTGCCCGGCACAGCTGCTGCTTCCGTGCGGTACGGGTACTTTTGTGGAAGAAAATCCGTGGTATTGGCCGAAAATAGAATCAGATCAGGAAAACCTCAGAGAAGCCGTTATTTATATGGGTATGCGAAGCTGTATGCTCGGAGGCGTTATGTTTGCGGGTTTGGATGAAGGCATGGACGTGATTTATAAGGAATGTCTTGCGTTGTACAAGGAGAAGATACGTCCGCTTGTGAGAGAAGGTGATTTGTATCATGTTCTTGACAGACCTGACGGAACAAACTGGGACGGCGTTATGTATGCGGACGCGGACAGCTCAAATGATGTCAAGGGAGCATTGTTTGTGTTCAAACCGTCTTGCGATGTCGAAACAACAAAAAATGTAAAGCTGCGCGGACTTTATAAGGATACTATGTACAAAGTCGTGTTTGAGGACGGAACATCGGATGAGTACACTGCGACAGGCGAACAGCTTATGACGGACGGTGTAAATGTTACAATAAACGGCGTAGGTTCGGAAATTGTGTGGATTTACGAAGCCTGACGGATATACTGAATTATTGATATAATTCAAACAAAGACTTCCTTTTCGGGGTAACGGAAACGGAGGTCTTTTGTTTTAAAGCCTGTTTGAGATTAATCCGCAAAATAAACACAAATGCTTCCGGGTATTGCGTTTATTCAGATAAAAAAGCTTATCTTTACTAAAAAACAGTCGAAAAATAAAAAAAGAGTTGACAAATTTTGCATAGCATGATATAATACCGTTAATTGATAGAGGTGCATTCTGCAAACAGTATAATCCGCGTTAAAGTCGTCGCAGGGCGTTGCGGTTTTGAAAGGTGCAGTATGCCGAAGACGATCGTGCGGAAGATTGATCTGGCAGGACATAATAAGATGTGTTTTGCTGTCGCAATTTGCGGAGAGCTATCCTTACATAACAAGTAGCCGTTATATCGGCTGTTTTTAGGTGTACTCCTACGATATGAGTGCAGGTTGGATTTGTATGGCAGTTTAACGCAAATTTGTGTATAACTGCCTTTTGTTTTGCTCTCATATTAATATTTGTAAGGAGACATGAAAATGAAAAACACAGTATTTACGGGTGCGGCAACCGCAATAATAACGCCGTTTGACAATTATAACAAAGTTGACTATGCAAAATTTGCGGAACTTATAGATTGGCAGATTGCCGAAGGCATAAATGCAATAGTTGTATGCGGAACCACAGGAGAAGGTTCAACTCTTACGGATGAAGAACACAGAGCAGTACTGAAGTTTGCGGCAGAAAAAATAAACGGAAGAGTTCCTATGATTGCCGGAACAGGCTCAAACGATACAGATTATGCAATAGACATGACTAAATACGCTTGCGAAATAGGCGCAGATGCTATGCTTGTGGTGTCGCCGTATTACAATAAAGCAACTCAGAACGGTCTTATAAAGTCTTTTACGGCTATTGCGGATGCAAGCACAAAGCCGCTTATACTTTATAATGTTCCGTCAAGAACAGGTTGCAATATATTGCCCAAAACAGCTGCAGCACTTGCCGACCATCCTAATATTGCGGCAATTAAAGAAGCGAGCGGAAATATTTCACAGATAGCAGAGCTTGCATCTCTTACAAGGGATAAGCTTGATATTTATTCAGGAAACGATGATCAGATAGTGCCCGTGCTTTCGCTCGGAGGTATGGGTGTTATATCTGTTCTTTCCAATATTATGCCTAAGAAAACGGTGGAAATATGTACGAAATTCTTTGAAGGCGATGTTAAGGGCAGTACTCGCATACAACTTGATTTGATCCCCCTTATAAATGCTCTTTTCAGTGAGGTAAATCCGATACCCGTAAAGGCTGCAATGGCTGCAATGGGATTTTCGGCAAATGCATTGAGATTGCCTCTGACGCAAATGGAGCCGGAGCATGAGGCGCATCTTTTGGAACTTATGCGCCGCGAAAGCCTTATAAAATAAAGGGAACGGTGAAATACTTATGAAAATAATAGTAAACGGTGCAGGCGGCAGAATGGGCAAGGAAGTAATAAATCTTGCGAAAAACGGATTTCGCGGTGCCGAGCTTGTGACGGGCGTGGATATAAATGCACAGCAAAATGCTGATTTCCGGTGTTGCACAAACTGGAAGGACGTTAAAGAAAATGCCGATTGTATTGTCGATTTTTCAAATCATGCGGGAACTGCGTCCTTGCTTGCATATGCGGTTTCAAAAAAAATGCCGGTAGTTATTGCAACAACAGGTCATACGGACAGAGAAATACTTATGATAAAAGAGGCAAGCAAACAGATTCCGATATTTTGGTCTGCAAATATGTCTTTGGGAGTAGCGCTGTTGGTTGAACTTGCGAAAGTTGCGGCTAAAACAATGCCCGACGCCGATATAGAGATAATAGAAAAACATCACAACAGAAAGCTTGACGCACCGAGCGGAACGGCTCTGATGATTGCAAACGCAATAAAGAAAGTCCGTGATAAAGCGCGGCTTGTGTTCGGCAGGTACGGTCAGACAAAGCGCGGTAAGGATGAAATAGGCATTCACGCAGTAAGAATGGGTAATATTGTGGGTGAACATGAAGTGCTGATAGGAACGGATAATGAAACGATAACGATCAAGCACGAGGCTCATAATCGCGCGCTTTTTGCGGAAGGTGCACTTGCTGCGGCAAGTTTTATTATAACGAAACCTGCGGGACTTTATTCCATGCAGGACATGATAGAAATAATGTAAATTTATATAGATGAATCTTATATGTTTAGGATTCGGAAAGGTCTTTTATTTTGAAAATTGCTATATACGGTTACGGTAATTTGGGAAAGGGCGTTGAATGCGCCGTAATGCAGAACTCCGATATGGAGCTGACAGGTATATTTACGAGAAGAAATCCTGAGGATATAAAACCGATTGGAAACAATGTCAAGGTTTATTCGGCAAAAGATATTCTTTTGCATAAAGATGATATAGATGTTATGATAATATGCGGCGGAAGCGCTACGGATTTGCCGCATATGACTCCGGAGCTTGCGAAAAATTTCAACGTAATAGACAGCTTTGATACTCATGCAAAAATACCGGAGCATTTTGCGGCAGTTGATGCGGCGGCAAAGGAAAACGGAAATATTGCGGTAATATCGGTAGGCTGGGATCCGGGAATGTTCTCATTGAATCGCCTTTATGCAAATGCCATATTGCCGGACGGCGCTGACTACACATTTTGGGGAAAGGGTGTAAGCCAGGGGCATTCCGATGCGATTCGCAGAATTGACGGAGTTGAAGATGCAAGACAATATACGATTCCCGTGCAGACGGCATTGGACGCAGTGAGAAGCGGTATCAATCCTGAGCTTTCGACACGTGAAAAACATACACGTGAGTGCTTTGTGGTTGCAAAAGAAGGTGCGGATAAGGCAAAAATAGAAAATGAAATCAAGACTATGCCTAATTACTTTGCAGATTATGATACAACGGTACACTTTATTTCAAGAGAAGAGCTCATGCTTCACCATGCCGGAATTCCTCATGGAGGATTCGTTATACGCAGCGGAAAAACGGGACAAAACAAAGAAAATAATCATATTATAGAATATAGCCTTAAATTGGATTCAAATCCGGAATTTACGGCATGTGTTCTTGTTGCATACGCACGTGCGGCATATAAGATGAAAAAACGCGGAGATAAGGGGTGCAAAACAGTATTTGACATTGCCCCCGCAGACCTGAGCTCGCTCAGCGCAGAAGAAATCCGAGCACATATGCTTTGATAAATATCGACGTATTATTAAAAAACAATAAAATTTTTATATAAAGGATGAAACAAAACATGATTAAGGTGGTAAAATTCGGCGGAAGCTCTCTTGCCGATGCAAATCAGTTCCGTAAGGTTGCAGACATTGTAAATGCAGAAAAAAGCAGAAGATATGTTGTTGCATCTGCACCGGGCAAAAGAAGTTCCGATGATACTAAAGTGACAGATATGCTTTTGAAGTGCTTTGAGCTTGCATCCGCAAAGATGAGCATAGACGAATTATTCGGTAAAATAAAAGACCGGTATAACGGCATAATAAAAGACCTGAATCTTGATATATCGTTGGATGAGGATTTTTCAAATATACGTTTTGCAATACTCAATCACGTTGGCAGAGATTATATAGCAAGCAGAGGTGAATACCTCAATTCAAAGATACTTGCGGCATTTCTCGGATTTCCGTTTATTGATGCTGCCGAAGGCATATTCTTTTTTGAAAACGGTATTTTTGATTCAGAAAAAACAAATGAATCAATGCGCCTGATACTGGCACAGTATGAATTTGCGGTAATACCGGGATTTTATGGTTCAATGCCAAATGGTACAATAAAGGTTTTTTCCAGGGGTGGTTCTGATATAACGGGTTCCATAGTTGCGAGAGCGGTAAAAGCAGATATATATGAAAACTGGACAGATGTATCCGGCATGCTCATGGCTGACCCGCGTCTTGTTGATAATCCAAAGCCTATTGACGAAATTACATATGCGGAATTGAGAGAGCTTTCTTATATGGGAGCGTCGGTGCTTCACGAAGATGCTATTTTCCCGGTAAGAAAAGCAGGTATTCCTATAAATATAAGAAATACAAATCATCCGGAAGATAAGGGTACTATGATAGTTCCAAGATCTGCGGGTACGTCCGAAAATGTTATTACGGGTATTGCAGGTAAAAAGGGCTTTACTGCTATATTTGTTGAAAAAGACATGATGAACTCGGAGGTTGGATTTGGCCGTAAGGTTCTTGAAGTTATAGAGAATCATCATATATGCTTTGAACATTTGCCGTCAGGTATAGATACAATGTCAGTTATTGTTAATTCAAACGATATCAGGGACATAAAGGGCAATATTACGGCAGAGCTGGTAAAAGCGGTTGATCCGGATTCGATAACGCTGTTTGAAAATCTTGCGCTTGTGGCGGTAGTCGGACGCGGAATGATAAGAACAGAAGGTACGGCAATGCGTATATTTACAGCATTGGCACGTTCACACGTCAATGTGCGTATGATTGATCAGGGCTCAAGCGAACTTAATATAATAATAGGCGTAGAGGAAAAGGATTACGAAAAAGCTATTCAATCTATATACTCTGAATTTGTAAAATAATTTTTATACGCACAGGTTTTACACGAAAGGAAATATACAATATAATATGATTTGTAACAACATAACTGTTAATGCTGAAGGACATCTTTGCTTTGCAGGTCAGGATACTAAAGAGCTTGCGGCAAAATACGGCACGCCGCTTTATTTGATGGATGAAGACAGAATAAGGTACAACTGCCGCATTTACCGCAATGCAATGGAAAAATATTTCGGGGGGGAATCCTGTGCGCTTTATGCAAGCAAGGCGGCTTCGTTTGCAAGAATATATTCAATAGTAAAAGAAGAAGGTCTAGGAGCTGATGTTGTGTCTGCCGGTGAAATTTATACGGCAAAAATTGCCGGCTTCGATATGTCAAAGACATTTTTTCACAGTAATAACAAAACCGATTGGGACATAGCGTATGCAATGGATTGCGGCGTCGGCTATTTTGTGGCGGATAATTCCGAAGAACTTGATGCGATAGAAAGAATTGCGGGGAATAAGGGCATAAAACAGAAGGTTCTGCTCAGACTTACTCCGGGGATTGATCCTCATACGTATGCGGCTGTTGCAACCGGTAAAGTTGATTCCAAATTCGGTTCTGCGATAGAGACCGGTCAGGCTGAAGAGATAACAAAGTATGCATTGTCGCTTAAACACGTTATTCTTGACGGATTTCATTGTCATGTAGGATCTCAGGTGTTTGATTCGGATGTTTATCTGAGAGCTTCGGCTGTTATGCTTGATTTTATTTCGGACATGCATAAGAAGTATAATTACATGGCACATCGTCTTGATTTGGGCGGCGGATACGGCGTAAGATATATTGAGGAACAACCCGAAATAGACATTGACGCCAATATAAAGCAAGTAGCCGATGCGATAAAAGCACAGGTAAAAAGACTCGGAATTGATATGCTCGTAATTCATATGGAACCGGGCAGAAGTATAGTTGCGGATGCGGGCATGACTCTTTATACTGTAGGAACAATAAAAAAAATACCCGGATATAAGAACTATGTTTCAATAGACGGCGGTATGACGGACAATCCGCGTTTTGCACTGTACAGCTCTCCATATACGGTTATAGCAGCCGATAAAGCAAATATGAAACCTGATTTCAGATGCTCGGTTGTCGGCAGATGCTGTGAAAGCGGAGATATAATACAGGAAAACGTATTGCTTCCGGAGAATATTTCCCGCGGAG
>CAJLXE010000048.1 GCA_905210525.1 uncultured Clostridia bacterium
AGTAGATTTAGGTTCGGCAATGGCTGATGCATTTTCGACTCCGCGTCCGAATACAACACGTAATGAGGTGCCTATGGAAACTGATCTTAATGCTCAGGATAAAGCCTTTATATATGAAGGTATTGACAATGTGACAGATTTTACTGAGTTTGAACGCTTAAAAAAGGCAGGAAAATTGCTTGAAAGCGGATGGCAACCCGGTATGGAGGCTGTTCAAAGTAAAGAAGCTTATATTTTTCAAAAGAATCTTAGCATTATCGACAGAGCGTTAAAAGTATATAAGTTCCTTTCCGATAATTATGGAAGCGGATATGCGCGCGACAACGTAATTACGAGTGATGCTGTTAATTTAAAGTATATAGAGAAAATTATTTCAGCATTGGAATATGGTATGACTCACGATGATTTTGTCGATTTTGAAGAAGCGGTTGATTTGGCCGAGTATGTTAATGAAAGACAATTTCTTATAGAAGGTACTGAGCTTGAAAGCAGATTTTATGCTGTTGTGGATTATTACAAAGCAAAATTAGCTACAAATCACGCAAACTGAAACAATTTTTGAAGAATGCTCGCTATATGATTATTGCAGTTTTCGGCAGATGATAGCAGAAGGATGAAAAATGAAAAAAGTTATTGTTTTTTCGACAATAGTGGTTGCTGTGCTGTCAGTATCGCTGGTATTGATGGGAGCAGGTACTAAGAGTGAATTGATCAATCAGGTTGAAAGAGAGTATGAGGCTTTGGAGACGAGGGTTGAGAATATGGGAACAGCTTCAGCAGGAGAACAGACTGAAATAATGAAATCATATGCCGGCTTGTTCAGAAAAATAGTTAACGGCGATAAGTCACAGAAAGCTGAATACGCTAAACTTGTAAGAGACATCACAAAGAATACGGTTGAGTTTAACGATGACGATGTTTTTGATGTGGCAAAGAGAATGGCGGACTATACTCAGTATGTTGCTGACGGTAATGACGACGTAGGCGTTCAGGGCATAAGTATTGCTGCAGACGGAACACCTATGATTGATTATATCGGCGTACGCGGATACAGTGTCAGAACAATGCAGTCAAAAGATCAGGAATATGCGGGCGAGAAAATGGTTGATTATGACGGCTCGCTTGGTGCGTACCGTACAGAGATTACATTTTACGACGCTAAGGCAAGCGATAAATTTATCGGTCAGTATCCTCTTTGGCAGGTAAATCAAATAGCGGGTACAAACTTGAAAATGAAGGCTGTTTATAATTTCAGCCACGGTTTGGTTATCTATATCGGTTCGGATGCACCTCTGAATATTGCAGAGAGAAGCTTTACAAATCTTACCGACAGACCTATGGACAGTGTGAATTTGACAGCAGCAAACTGATTATTATCAGGGGGACAGGCGACAGCGGAATTGCATAAGCGATTCCGCTGTTTTTATATGGGCTATTTTGTGCTGCTTTATTTAATAAAAACATAAATATTTAAATGGTTGACAAAATAATTATAGTTGTGATATAATAAAGTTGTAATATTTTTAGGAAAATTTTGTTGAAACATAATTCTTTTTTTATATTTTTTTTGAATAGAGATTTATGTTAAAAATGTATTATTGATTTTCAAAGAATGATTCAGAAGTATAAATTCGGTGAATAGCAGTACGGCAGTACAAGCAGGTGAGGTCCGGCAAAGGAGAAAACGCATGAACACAGTTCTACGATTAAACCGGCACGAAACATATTGCAATCTCCATGTATTTATCAGAATATGTATGCGCATAACAGGGCAGTAAGTTCGTTATGCGCTTTTTTTGTCCCCTGATTATTGGAGGGTATAAAATTGGGTGATATTTTATTCAAATATAAAATAAAACACACAAACATTAGGGGGGGAAAAAACAAAATGTTGAAGAGATTCAGACAGACAGTTGCAATGCTTCTTGTGCTTTCAATTGCGCTATATTTGTGACCTATGTCGGTTTATGCGGAAATATCGCAAAAATTAAGCATGAACAACCGATTGACCGCGGATGAAAGCAGTGATTTGATTGACGCATGGGAACGCGGCATCTATGAACTCACGGAAAGAAGAACGGAAAATGTCAAGCATTTTCTTTTGCCGGACGGAAGCATAACTGCGGTTATGTACAGTGTACCCGTACACTATGCGGATGAAAACGGCACGTGGCACGATATAGACAACACGCTTTCTTTGGCTCAGAATGAGTATTCCACTTCAAACCAAAGAATCAAGTTTGCAAAGAAAATAACGGGCAATGAATCGCTCTTTACGCTTCATGACGGAAACGGAAAAATAACGTTAAGTCTTAACGGGGCGCGCAAAAAGGCAACAGGAGCAGCAACCGTTACAAGTACGTATTCCAATGAACAGCCTGCCGAACTGCAAAAACTTATTGACCTTGAAAGACTTTCTTCACGCATACTTTATGCCGATATTCTTGACGGAGTTGACATTGAGTACGTTGCGGAATCGATGAATCTGAAAGAAAACATAATAATAAAACGTACACTTGACGATTACAGTTTTGAGTTCACGCTTGCTTTGAACAATCTTTCGGCATCAATCACTGAGACGGGTTCGGTAAGAATATACAATGAGTCGGGTAAAAACGTATATGTTATTCCGAAAGGATATATGTACGATGCAAACGGAAAAATATCGACAGATGTCGAATATGCTCTTGAATATGTGTCAAACGGCAAATACACTCTTACCGTAACTGCCGATAAAACATGGATAAATGCTGAAGAAAGAGCATTTCCCGTTACAGTGGATCCTACGCTTTCGCAAGCCGTTCAGGCTGATTCAATGCTCCGCAGTGCATCATGTGAAAACGGAATACGCAAAACGGTTGAATTGCCGGAATTGCCTTCTTCGGCTTATATCACAGAAGTAAAGCTCAGTCTTGCCTGCATTACCGATTCCGAAGAATATATAGGCGTTTACGGTGTAACGTCGGAAAACGGGGATATATCGGAAACACTTATCGATTTTAACAGAATAACTCCGTCGGCGGCAATGTCAAACAGCGGTCCTTCCGAATATTCGTGGGATATTACGGATATTGCAAAAAAATGGTACTCCGGAGATGAAAATTACGGTCTGGTGTTCAAATCGGCGTCCGCAATGACGGATGAAAACGATTCGGATTTCTATGTTGCGTCTGTAAATTCCATTGCAACGGTTTCCTATCAGGACATGAAAGGGCTTGAATCATATTGGTCGTATGATTCACAGACAATAGGAACGTCAAGTACAGGGTATGTAAATTGTGCTAACGGGGCGTTGACATTTAACACAGATCTGGTTTCAACCACAAATTCTTTAATTCCGTGCACTTTATCTCTTGTATATAATTCGTTTCTTAATGACAACTATTATGCATATCCGAATGCGGGAACTGCAAATCCATCAGGCTCTGTTTATTGGGGATTCAAATTCAATATAACGGAAACACTTATAGAAGTAAACGCAACCTCAAATCCAAACAGCGAATTTGATATTTATTATATATATTCCGATGCGGATGGAAGTCAACATTATTTTGTGCGTGACGAAGATACGGGCATATACAGAGATTTGAGCGGTCTTCAATTAAAACTTGAGTACTATTTAAACGGCGGAAATAATACTATGCAGGATATTATATATCCTGACGGAACTAAAAAAACATTTATAAGTGTACCTACGCCTGCCAATTCTTTATCAAATGTACACTTGGTTGGTGCGTGGATTCTCGTGGGAATAACGGATATACATGGCAATATGTTGGAATACAAGTTGGATTCTTCATATCGTCCGTATAAAATTGTGTTGCGACCGAACGGGAGTGGAATAAATTCGGAAATTGCAGAAATAGAAATAAAATATAATTCAAATTCGGGTATGCCGTATATTGTGCGCAACGTTAATACAAACGAAGCTGCAATATTAAAACCTGACAAATCTGATAGAGCTTATCGTTTGTCGGACGTGATATATGCTGTAGCAGAATCAAATGTTTCCGAATCCGACTGGAATACATTTTATCAGACAGGCGCGGCAACGGGAATTACTGAAACGCGAAAGATTAAATATAAATACAGTTATTACTCCGGTGCATCAAGTACAAGGTATCTGGATGAAATTACAGATTCTTCTGTTAATTATTCTTTGAGCTATAAATATACCGCAGATGTTAAAATATCCGAGATAACTTACACAAATTCAAATAATAAACATAAAAAAGCGATTTCATATTATAGCGATTATACTACAATACAGGATAGCGGTAACGATGGAGATTTTAATACTGCGGATGATATAATAAGACATTTTGTATTTGACACTGCAGGAAGAACCGTGACGGCATATTCAACAGATAAGGATAAAAAAGAAATATTTGATATTTCCGGATGCGAATATGAGACGGAAAACCAAAATGCGGTAAACAAGTATAAAACATCTACATCAACGGGCGGTATATCTGCAAACTATTTACTTAACGGTGATTTTGATAAAACAGGCGACCTTTTATACTGGACAAAAACAGGAAATGCAAGTTCCGGCGTGCAAAGCGGTTTTGGCAGCGGCAAGGCTATTTTAACGGTAAACAAAAATTCTGTATCATCAATACATCAAACTGTCAATTTGAAATCGGGAAGTTATACTTTATCTGCGGATATAGACAGCAGTGAACTGAAAAATGCGGAAATATGGTTGAAAGCACAATCATTATCAAATTCGTCTCATTTATTTGAAGAGCGTGTACCGATTAACAATGACTATATCGGTACGGATAAATACAGCTTTGCATATATGTCGTTTACTGTTGCGGAAACAGAAGAATTTAAAATATCAATTGAGTTGAAGGGTAGTTCCGGGCTTTCAGGCAGTACGTATGTGTGGATAGATAACGTCATGCTGTCAAAAACAATAGGCTCACATCCTATGAACATAGTAAACAACGGCGATTTTGACAATACTTCTACAAGTGCTCAAACGCAAAATTTTTGGCAGATAACTAACAGCTCGTTTGAACGACAAAATTTTGCTGCACCTTTTTACAATGCACTTAAGCTTCATGGCAATATATCAAAAAAGGTTTATGCTCAACAGACTCTGTTTTCGTCAAACACGTTTGTTTATGTTGAAAATGACATTGCTCTGACTGTGTCCGGATTCGGTATGGCGACACAGGCGATTAATAACGGAAACAAGGTTTTCGGACTGCGGCTTGATGTGGAATACGGTGGCGGCAATCCATATAAGGAAACCGTATATTTCCGATTTACAGGAAATACACCTATTGCCGTAGATATCAATGGGTGTACAGATGCAAGTGAATGGCAATATATATGCGGCAATTATATTATTGAATCCGGTAAATTGATCAAGAGCATAAAAATCAGTTGTGATTATTCATATAACAGCGGAAATGCTTATTTTGACAATATATGTGTTATGGCAGATTCAGAGGGGGCAGTCTCAAGATATTATTACTATGATAACGGAAAGCCGCGCCTTACTATAACAGGGAAAGCTGCAGTATATTATAAATATAATGACAATGGTAATATATCCAGAATAATAACACAGGACGGGATAACGGAATATGTGTATGGCACGTCATTTACAGATCGCATAGAGTCGGAAAAATTCTATACATACAGCGGAAGAATGGTATTTATAACGAGCGGCACAACTCCGATGGTATTGTCTGAAGGCAATCTGGGAACGATAACCGAAAAATTGATAAAACAATATACATATGGTACAAGTTGTGGATTGGTTACTCAGATTGACGTTAAAGCTGCCGGAGACAACAACGCTTATATACGTACAAGTGCGACATATAATACCTCATTGACTTCGCATAAAAAGCATTTTGGCTCAATCAGCACTTCGGTAAACAGTCTTGGGGAAACAACACACTATTTTTATGATTCACAGGGAAGACTTTATGCTGTAATGGAGCCTAACGGCAAGGGAACGTATTATACGTATGATAACAGAAACAGGCTTACGGCTGTTTATCCTGCGATGTATACAGCATGGGGAGCTGTAGCCAAAAATTTGGGCTCTGCACAAGTGTCATATACATATAACAGCTTGGGACAGCTTGCAACAATAACCGCAAACGGAACTGTTTATAAGCTTTCATACGATAATTTCGGAAATGTAAAGACGGAAATGATTGGTACTGCAACAACGATTTCAGTTCAACGCAACGAAAAAAACGGACAGATAAAGAAAGTGACATACTCAAACGGAGTAAGCGTAGATTATGAGTATGACATTATTGACAGAGTTAAGAAAATAACATATAATAAAGGTAGCGTCGTACAGTGTGTTTACGAGTATGAATATGACTGGAACGGAAATCTTGTAAAGATGACCGACAGTGCGTCAAAACGTAAAACGGTGTATAAATATGATAATACCGGAAAAATAATCGGCTTTATCAATTCGGATACATTGGCAAATGACAGCGTGCTTGCAGGAAGCTACAATTACAATGATAATTCAACACTTTCGGGTAAGCAGTATGTTCAGAAGTACGGAACGCAAAACATGACGCATACGTACGAATATCAGTATAACACCATGGGTCAGATAAGTCTTGTTCGTGCAGGAAACATTATAACGGAAACTATTCCGCGTGAATATACTATACAACCGACATATGACGGTTTTGGAAGAGTTTCGTATCGTTATATAAAGCTTGTGAACGGAAGCAGCACGGAGGTAACTTTATCTGAAAATTATACCTATAAATCGAACGGAAACGGTAAAACTTCGCAGATAGTTACATATGTAACAGGTTTAAGTACATTATCAAAGGAAATAAGTGCATTCACGTATGATAATAACGGCAATATAATCAAGATAACGGATGTAAGGGATGTTGTTTATTATCAATATACTTATGACAGCCTTGGCAGGCTTACGCGCGAGGACAATAAGGACGCGAATAAGACCTATGTTTATACGTACGATAAAGCAGGCAACATAACGAGCAAAAAAACTTATGCGTTTACGACCGGAACACCGGGTACCGTACAGAGTACAAATACATACACATACGGTAATACGAACTGGAGAGATCAGCTCACCAAATTCAACGGTACAGAACTGACATATGATGCAATGGGCAATCCGTTGACATATTATAACGGAACAAGAATGACGTTTACGTGGATAAAGGGACGTGAGCTTGCGAAGACTGTTAAAGGCTCGACGACGGTGACTTATACGTATGGAGAGAACGGTATCAGGATTACCAAAACCGTAGGAAGTACAAAGCATAAGTATAATTATGACGGAAGTACGCTTATATCGGAAGAATACGGCAATGTGATTATTGTTTACGTGTATGGCGCTGATGGTACGCCGATAGGATATCGGTACCGAACAAGCAGCTATGCGGCGAACACATTTGATGATTATCTGTATCTGAAAAATATGCAGGGAGATATAATAAAAATATACAGTGCAAGCGGAACTCAAGTTGCGGAATATGTATATGATGCATGGGGAAATGTAATATCTGCGACAGGTACGATGGCAAATGTAAATCCGTTGAGATACAGAGGATATTATTATGATGCGGATACAGGGTTGTACTACCTGCAAAGCGGATATTATGATCCCGTAACGTATCAATGCGGACTCACAATTAAATGTTAATTTATGACTGATCAGATATAATTGTAAACCTATTGTGCAAATATTCTTATAATGTATTGCGATGTAAAACGGTAAGCTTATTTGGGTATGCCGTCGGTATTGTTATTATCGGAATGTATGTATAGGTTTCGGTGTTGATGATTGTGAAAATGTTGTATTGCAATGGTATTATTCTGTGCGTACAGAAAGAAAGACAGCAACAGCAGACTTGATTCAGGCGGGATTATCTCAGCAATAAATATCAAGGGAGTGTATTTTATGATTTTCGAATTATTAAATATTATGTTTACATTATAAACAAAAACATAATGACGATACAGGGAATAATTGAAACTGATGCTAAAACAAATTTTTCGCCGGGCAGATATTATGTAGCAGTCAGTAATGAAGTAAAATCAGAATAATTATTTTAAACCTGAAAATAAATTACTGCGTGACGGACTCGGACTTGATACATATATAAATTTAACTTTAAAACACGAAAATCAATCGAAAATGAACATATGTGTCTTACTGAACAAGTTTGCTGTTACATTTGAAAAAATGTACATGAGTTTGCTTTGCATATTTCAGATTATATTTTTTACTTTGGAAATCGGAAGTATATGGTTGAAATTGTTACCGTTGGGAATGATTTTGTTTGCATTGTGTTTTTCTTATATTGGATTTATAATTTTTGCAAATAGGACAGTCAAAAGAATATGAAGTTTACTTAACGGGTAAAAGAACAGGTTAAAGTATCTGCAAAGAATGTGAACGTGGTTTAAATGTATCGGAAGGAGAAGAAGTCATTTGGATTAAGCACATTTGATAAAAGCTTTTGGGAGGTAACACATTATATGGAGTTAAAAGTAGGCCGGTTAAATAATGGTGAAATGTTTTGCTGCTCTGGAAAGAAAGCAAAGGACTTGTTTAAAGATACAGAAATACATTTGAATTTTGCCTGTTATGGGAGAGTATATAGTACTTTTGCAGAAACGAAAGAGGGCTATTATTTAAAAAATAATATAAAAAGCAGAGTTATATCTTCAATGTATATGTTGCCGGGTGCAGCACAGACAATTTTGGCTTTTTACGTAGTCAAGAGAAAATCATTTCCGGAAGATCTGAAAACTGAATTTGAACAGGTATATTTGCCCAAATATTATGAGATTTATAATGAAATGCTTAATGCAAATAAATTTGAGAAGACAAGGATGGTGCTGGTAGAACATATTGACGGAAAATTAAAATTGCACGATGTACGTTTTTATCAGAAATAAGCTTTGATGATGTGACAAAACAAATAATCTGTATGGCAAAAAAACAGACACAAGAGGTAAAATATGATTAAAGTATTAAATAAGTTTGATATGGTTGATTTATTTTTGGAAATAAACGAAGACGGGATTTCTCCGATAAACAACGGGTTTGAGGTATCTTTGAAAAATTTTGACGGTAATTATAGATACGGTGCCGACTCATTTCGGAAGATAAAAAGCGTATATGAGGATGCTGAGAATCAATTACTTGATATATTTAAGAGTATTTGTGATTTTGTAAAAATGAAAAATTTTTATGTAGGCTTTTATCAGGAAACAATATATGCAAAGAAAGCCAACAAGCTGTATTTAAAATTGAATAACGGTAAACATTTATATACTGACGAGTACAGATATATAAAGAATGTACTCAGAGACTCATTTAAAGGAAAGATATTTTCATATATTTTGTTAGAAGACAAATATTTAATTATTGCGACAGATCACATGGATATTTCTGTAACGAACAATGGCAATGCGGATGAAATAAATTCATTAAGAAAATTGCTTTCTGCTAAATTTGATAATATAAATATGCTTGACTGGAATTATGATAATACTTGAATAACACGGTCGAGATTTGATCAATATCGGGTAAACCGTGAAAATATAACCATAACAGGAGGTCTGACGATATGTGTAATCACAGAGTAAATTATAATGAATATTGCCAAAAAACAAGGCTTTTTACTAAAATAAACACAGACAATACTGAATTTTTGTGTAGAAAATGCAACAAAAAGGTAAAGAGTGCAAAAAAACTTTGGGTTGCAGCAAAAATAATCAACGCTTTTACCGCTGCTTTTATTCAGGTAAATTGTTTTATTGTTTTTGGGTTGAATAATAT
>CAJLXE010000049.1 GCA_905210525.1 uncultured Clostridia bacterium
CGAGCTTGTCTCCAAGACAGTCGCGGCGGCAAGAAAATACGGATATAAAAAGATTGCGGCGGCAGGCGGCGTGGCGGCAAATAAGCTTCTGAGGGAAATGCTTTCGGAACAAACGTCAAAATATTCAATGCGCTTTTATATACCGGATGTCGTTTACTGTACGGACAATGCCGCAATGGCTGCGTGTGCGGCTTATTATAAGCTCAGATCGGGAATGTATGACGATCTGGCAATGAATGCAAATCCGTCGCTTGAAATAGGTCAGTCATGACACTCCGGAGAAAGGAAATGACATATAATCATGAATATAGATGAAATTCTGCCGTTAGTGGAAAAACCGTCAAGATATACGGGCAACGAACTTAATCAGGTAATAAAAGACCCGAATTCGGTTGATATAAGGTATGCTTTTATATTCCCGGATGTGTACGAGATAGGTATGTCGCATTTGGGAATAAAGCTTCTTTACCATATAATAAACGAACGTGACGACGCTTATTGTGAAAGAGTGTTTTCGCCGTGGCCGGATATGGAAAAGCTTATGACGGAAAACGGCATAAAACTGTTTTCGCTTGAAACAAAAACTCCGCTTGACGAGTTTGATATTATAGGTATAACCGTTCAGTATGAAATGTGCTATACAAACATGATAAATGCATTGCGCTTGGGCGGCGTGCCGATATGGGCAAAGGACAGAGGCGAGGACGATCCGATAGTTACGGCAGGGGGACCATGTACCTATAATCCGGAACCTTTTGCGGATTTTTTCGATATAATATCGATAGGCGAGGGCGAAGACAGCATGAATGAGCTGCTTGATCTGCTCAAGCAGAAAAAACAAAATAAATGGTCAAGAAAAGAATTTTTGCGCAGAGCCGCGGATATTCCGGGAACATATGTGCCGTCGCTGTATAATATAGAATATACGGAAGACGGATTTATAAAGGCTGTAAATACAGAGGATGAAAATGTTCCTAAGGTTGTGACAAAACGCATAATAGAAGATTTTGACGGCGTATATTATCCGGATAAAATTATAGTTCCGTATATGTCGATAGTTCACGACAGAATAACGCTTGAAATAATGCGCGGATGCACGAGAGGATGCCGTTTTTGTCAGGCGGGAATGGTATACAGACCTATAAGAGAAAAGAGTCTTGAACGACTTAAAGAAATAACCAAAAAATTGTACGACAGCACAGGTTATGAGGAAATCTCTCTTTGCTCACTGAGCTCGAGCGATTATACTCATATTGATGAGCTTATAAAATATCTTACGGATACATATACTCCTAAAGGGGTATCAATAGCTTTGCCGTCCCTCAGGCTTGATACGATAAAAAATACCGAGTTTATGTCCGAGCTTGCAAGCTTCCGCAAAGCAGGGCTCACGTTTGCTCCGGAGGCAGGTACGCAGAGACTTCGTGATGTAATCAATAAAGGAATTTATCATGAGGATCTTGTTACGGCTTGCCGCAAAGCATTTTCGGCGGGATGGGATTCCGTAAAGCTGTATTTTATGTTGGGCTTGCCTACCGAAACCATGGAGGACGTGGAAGGCATAAGCAATATGGCTCATGATGTCAAGAATATATATTTTGACGAAGTAAAGGGTAAGGGTCGTCTGAGTATTTCGGTGAGCGCTTCAACGTTTGTACCGAAGCCCTGTACGCCGTTCCAGTGGTGCGGACAGGAAAAACCGGATTCGATACGCGAAAAACAGGCTTTTCTCAGAAGCAAGCTTAAGGGAAAGGGATTATCGTTTTCGTGGAATGATCCGCAGTTAAGCGTGCTGGAAGCGGTTTTTGCAAGAGGCGACAGACGTCTTGCAAAGGCTCTTGCGAGAGCTGTTGAATTGGGCTGCAGGATGGATTCTTGGGATGAATATTTCAGAATGGATCTGTGGAAAAAAGCATTTGAAGATACAGGTACGGATTACGAATGGTATGCTCAGGTGAACTATGACTTGGACAGAATTCTGCCGTGGGATCATATAGACTGCGGAGTATCGAAGGCTTACCTTAAAAGCGAATACAAAAAGGCAATGCTGGGTCAGACGACAAGTGATTGCAGAGCGAAATGCAATGCCTGCGGTATGACCAAATTGTCTTCTGCTTGCAGAAAGCATATGGCGGGAGAAAAGAAATGAGACTTATAGTTCGTTTTGAAAGGCTCGAAAAAATAAGATACATATCTCAGCTTGATATTTTGAGAACAATACACCGTGCGTTGCGGCGTGCGGATATTCCCGTTGCTTATTCGGAGGGATTTAATCCTCAGCCGAAGGTGTCGTTTGGATTTGCATTGTCGGTAGGCATGGTGAGCTATGGGGAATATATGGATATACAGCTGAAAAACGACATTGAAGAAAATGTTTTTGTTGAAAAAATGAATGAGGTTATGCCGGAGGGTATGCGTTTTACGGAGGCTGTTCAGGCAAACGGCAACGTACCAAAGATAGGCAGAATGATAGACTGCGCGGAATATGAGACAACCTTTTTATCGGACAATCCGGCGGTTCTTTTGGACAAAATAAACGAATTTTTTTCACAGAACGAAATAATTATAGAACGTCACAGCAAGAAAGGCGCGTCATTTATAGATGCAAAACCGTGGATATACAGTTTTAATGCGGAAATTACAGATAACGAACACGTAAAATTGACCACGGTGCAGGCACTCAGCGAACAGATGAGCATAAGAATAGACGACGTTGCCGTTGCTGTAATGAAATGGGCGGACGGCGCGGCAAAACATTTTTCCGCACTGAAAAAGGATACGTTCATCAGAAATAACGGCAGATTTATAACGCCTGTCGAGTATGTGCGGCTGATTGAGACTTGTGCGTAATATACGCGTTTGTGATTCTGATGAGCGGTATAGAATGTTCAGGCCCGAGCGCGAAAAGGAACGGTGGTGTATATGGACAAAAAAATCCTGATAGATAAAAAACGCGGCAAAACAAGAGTTGTTCTGACGGAGGAAGGCAGAGTTGCCGAAATGTATATAGAAGACGAACAAAATCAACGTCTTATAGGCAGTATATACAGAGGCAGAGTTCAGAATGTTCTTAAAGGCATGAATGTTGCGTTTATAGATATAGGACTGGAAAAAAATGCATTTCTGTATGTAGGCGACATAAATACGGATATGGAATCATTTTCGTTTAACGGCGAGGACAATCCCACATCACACGAGAACAGACAGAAAATTATACATATTTCCGATCATGTAAAAATAGGGCAGGAAATAACCGTGCAGATAATGAAAGAGGCGATTGGCACAAAAGGTGCCAGAGTCAGTACGAACATTACTTTGCCGGGTAAATACGTTGTTCTGTTGCCTATGATGCACTATATTGGAGTGTCTCACAAAATAAGCAGTGAAGCGGAGCGTATGCGTCTGCGCGAGATTGCAAAAAAAATATGTCCGGAAGGCTTCGGAATGATAATGCGTACTCAGGCGCAGGGCAGAAATGAATGTGATTTTACGGATGACATACAATATCTTATGGATCAATGGAAGCAGATAAAACAAAACTCCCAAAAAGGAGCTGTTCCGAGGCTTCTTTATAAGGATGAGAGTCTGCTTAATTATGTCGTAAGGGATTTGTTCGGGGATGATATTTCCGAGCTTATTGTAAATTCAAATGACGTGTATAAATCCGTTACGGAAATTTGCAGGACTATTTCTCCGCATCAGATAAGCAAAGTAAAAGAATGCAGTGAGGATACATCTCTATTTAAAAAATATGATATCGAATCGGCTATAAACAGTGCGGTAAGGCGTAAGGTGTGGCTTGAAAACGGAGGCTATATCATAATAGACAATACAGAAGCTCTTACGGCTATCGACGTTAACACGGGACGTTATGTCGGCAAAAACGATATGAACGAAACCATACTCAATACCAATCTGGAGGCGGCGGAAATAATAGCGCAGCAGCTCCGCCTGAGGGATATAGGCGGTATAGTGATTATCGATTTTATAGACATGAATTCCGATGAAAATAAGCACAAGGTTATTGACGCGCTTAAATCGGCTTGCAAAAACGACAGATCAAGCGTCACGGTTCTCGGTATGACCCATCTGGGACTGGTGGAGCTTACACGGAAAAAGGTAAAGAAGAGGCTTTCTTCGGTACTGCTTAATCCGTGTCCGTATTGCAACGGAACGGGCAGAGTATTCAGCGAGACGGTTATACTTGAAGCGATAGAGAAAGAACTTAAAGAGCAGTCGGAAGTGAACAATGTGTGGGGATTTGCGGTGGAAGCACATCCGAGTGTGGTTAAGGACTGGATAGATGACGATTGCAAAACGCTTTATATTCTTTCAAACGAGCTTCAGGTGAATCTTGTTGTTGCAACGGATGAAAATATGCACGTTGAGACTTACAATATTATTCCTTTCGATAATGACAAGGATTATGACGAATATATAACGCGGACAAAGGATCGTGTATACGTTACGCCGGTAATAAACTGATAAATTTTGAACATTTATTCGGAACATAAAAATATAAGCACGGATTGATATTTCCGTGCTTTGTTTATGTGATATTATTTTACTCGCAATTTGTCGAGAATGTTTTCAAAATAATACGGCAGGGGAGCCTCAAATTCAACAAACCGGTGAGTTGAAGGATGCATAAAACTTAGCTTTTGAGCGTGCAAGAGTTGTCCGTTGAGATGGAATTTCTGATTTCTGCTTCCGTAAACCGGATCTCCCACAACCGGATGCTTTATGTATGCCATATGCACTCTTATCTGATGGGTTCTGCCTGTATGCAGGTTGCATTGAACAAGCGCATAATTATCCTTACCCTTGAACTGCTCAAGAACGGTATAATCTGTTCTTGCATAGCGTATATTGGTATCGGAACCGGGCGAAGGCAAAGGAAATACTGCCATTTTAAGTCTGTCGTTGGGGTTTCTGCCGTAGCCTGTTTCTATAACACCGCTATCTGCATTAAAGCAGTTTTCAACAAGAGCTACATATTGGCGATGTGCGGATTTCTCTTTTATTTGCTCGGCGAGGGATATGTGAGCCGCGTCGTTTTTGGCTATGACAATAAGTCCGGACGTATCCTTGTCGAGTCTGTGAACTATTCCGGGGCGCAGTGCCGAATTTATTCCGGAAAGGTCTTTACAGTGCCACAAAAGCGCATTGACGAGCGTTCCTGAGTAATTTCCGCACGCCGGGTGAACGACCATACCTTGCGGTTTGTTGATAACGGCAATATCTTTGTCCTCATAAATTATATCGAGCGGAATATTTTCCGGTTCGAGGTCTATTTTCACAGGTTCGGGAAATTCAACGTCTATTTCATCGCCTCCGCGCACCGTATAAGAAGCTTTTTTAGCGGTTTGTCCGTTGATTTTAACCATGGAAGACGTTATCAGACGCTGGAAAAAAGAACGAGATGTCCCGTTCTTTTGCCGACAAAGATATATATCCAAGCGGTCTCCCGCCTCAGTGTCGTCAACCGTAAAGCGCAACGTTTTTTCGTTTTGCATTACAAATCTCCGTTTTTATTGTTCTTACTTTTATTTTTATCGCCGAAAAATTCCTTATCAAAGAAAAGTATGTATATTCCGAGCAATATAACGCCTATTACCAACATATTATCCGCGGGGTTGAAAACCGGATATTCAATAAACGTAACCTGCATCATGTCTATTACATATCCGTAAAAAACTCTGTCAAAAAGATTTCCGAAAGCTCCCGCAAGAATAAGTCCAGCCGAAAAACGCAGCAGCTTTGATGTTCTGCTGTAATTTTTTACAAGAAACCATATTATGACGGCGCAGACAACGCACGTTATCAGTATAAGCGGCCACCGCTGTCCCTGGAGTATTCCGTGTGCGGCGCCTCTGTTTTCGACATACGAAAAACTGAATATGCCGTCAATAACGGTTATAGACCCTTCCGGCTCTACAAATATTTTTGTGAGAATTTTGGCTGTTCTGTCTAAAGCAAAACCCAAAAGAGCAACAATTACAGTGAGCATATTGTCAGCCGTTCTTCAGTACTGCGGATTTTTCGGCAAAAGAGGAACCTTCGGTATTTACCGTTTCACTTTTTTCCAGTGAATTGAGCTGAGCCTTGAGCATATCTTCAAACGTTGATTTGAAAGAACTGTATTCTTTTTTCATAGCTTCGGTCTCTGCTTTGAGCTGTTCGAGTTTTGTGTCAAGACCGTTGGTCATTTCATCGGCTTTTGCTTTTGCGGCGCCGATTATGCCTTCTGCCTGCTCGTTGGCTTTTGTTATGATTTCTTCTTTTTTCTCTTTTGCAAGCAACAGAATTTCCTTCATGGAATCTTCCGTCTGTTTATACACGTTTATTGTTTCATACAATGATGAACATTTGCGGCGCAGGTCATTCAATTCGTTTTCCATTGAATCCATCTGCATCATTATGTCTTCGAGAAATGTGTCAACCTCAAATCTGTCATAACCGCGCGGACGTGTTGTAAACTGTTTTTTCTGTATATCTTCAATACTTATAGCCATATACCGGATATCTCCTTATTTATTGTTTTAACGAAACCGTTTTGCCGGAGCGGATATTATTTATAGCTCGGTGCTTTAGCGTCGTTAGAACCTGTTATTTCGGAAAGATTTACGCCGTAATTTGTTACGACATATACTCTTGTGCCTACTTCCTTTATTTTTCCGGAAAGTGCAAATGTACCGCCGTATACGAAGTCGAGAATACGTATAGCCAAATCGTCGTCTACCAATTCGAGGCTGAATACAATTATATTGCCGTCGCGAAGCTTTTCAATAATCTTATGAGCGTCGCTGTATGTGGCAGGCTTAATTGTTTCTATATTGCCTGATTTTCTGTAATTCTGCGCTGCTTCATACTGCTGCGCGGGACGCGGGTTGCGCTGAAGACGAGCTGCATTCTGCGAGTCGTCCGCCTGTTCGCCGGAGGATGCGTCCTCGTAATTTTCTTCGGTATAATTTTCGTCGTTTTCGTCGTATCTGTCGTCATCAAACCCGATATTAGACAGAAAATCCTTGATTTTGCCCATTATAAATACATCCTTTCAATGTGTTATATATGAATAAATAAATTTTTATATTGATATTCAGCGTTCACCGAATATTGCTCTGCCGACGCGCACGATATTGGCGCCGTGCTTTATTGCGAGAGTGTAATCGTTTGTCATTCCCATAGAGAGATATTTTATCTGCCCTTTTATTTTCTCCCGGTTCTTCATATCTTCAAAAAGCCTGCGGGTACGGTCAAAACATTCTTCAACCGTCTTCATATCGTCTGTGTTTGGACCTATTGTCATAAGACCTTCGACGTATATGTTATTGCAGCCGAGACATTTTTCAAACAGCTCCGGAAGTTCATCCGGCGTACATCCGGACTTTGTATCTTCTCCGGAAGTGTTGACCTGAAGCAGAACCGGTATGGTTTTGCCGAACTTTGCGGCGTGTTCCGAAAGAGCTTCGGCAAGGGAGAGCCTGTCCACCGTCTGAACGGTGACATTTTTGTCCGCTAAGTATTTGACTTTGTTGCGCTGAACGTTGCCGATAATGTGCCACATGATTCCGTTTGAACCGATTTCGTTGTATTTACCGACAAATTCCTGAATATAGTTTTCGCCGAAATCCGTTACGCCCAAAGATGCCGCAGTACGTATATCGTCGATGCTTTTGAATTTGGAAACCGCGACAAGCTTTATATCTCTGCTTGTCAGACCCGCTTCCTTTGCCGCCTTTGCAATGTTTTCTTTTACTGTGCCGAGACCTTCTTGTATATTCATATCCTGTTTTGCCTGTCCCTGCCGTATGCGTGAGTCGGTACAATATGTACCGATAAATCAAGCGGCAAAGCCCTGATGTTTTTTGTATAAAGCTATCCAATATACCTATATATCATTTTACAATATAATTGCACTAATGTCAAGCGAAAAATACGATTTTACGGCTATAATTTAAAATAAATTTTAATTTTGACATGGTACACGATAAAAATCCGATATATAAAGATGATATATATTACAGTTTAATCAGTTTGCCGAACCATATGCAGTCTTCTTTGTTTACGCATTCGGAAAGACGGATGAGAACGCAATAGATCGCGGCGGAAACGGTTATTCTGATAATTACGGAAACTGTATTTACGGTATCTGAAAACCCGGAAATATCCGAAACGAATTTTACGGCAAGCACGGCAACGGCAATACAGAGTGCGGGCTTAAGAAGCAGTTTGGCAAAATTCATTCTGAACCCCGTAACCTTTATCAGTCTGGCGAAGCTTAAAGTTGCGTTTATTCCTTTGCAGATGTACAGCATGAGTATGTAACCGTAAGCACCCATTACGGGGAGCAAAAACCATACCAGAACTATGCTTATTATGGAGTCTATGATATTTATTTCCATGGAGTGAACCTGCTCGTTAAGACCTGTAAGCGTTGCGTCTACAATACTGTCTATGTATAAAAAAGGAACGAGAGGCGCCATCAGCTTTATGTACAGCGAAACCTCGGCATTGGAATATATGATATTCCCAAGGTCGAATGCAAAGCATATAAGTATTCCGCATACGCCTATGGAGAATATGGTTACAATCTGGAATATTCTCGACATTATGTATCTTATGTTGTTATAATGTCCCGCAACTCTGCTTTTTGTTATTTCAGGCACTATCAGTCCGGAAAATGACGCTATTATAACCTGCGGAAACATTACTATCGGGAATGCCATGCCTGTAAGTTTTCCGTATGCTTCAAGCGCACCCTTGCCGCCGGCCCCGTTCTTTTTAAGCCCGTAAGGAATCAGCAGATTTTTTATTGTGCTTAAACCGGATTTTGCATATGCGGTAAAAGCTACGGGAAGAGTTATTGCAAGCATATCTCTTGTGAGTGCCGGGGGAACAGAACCGGAGCGCGAATTGTGTTTTTTTATATCAAACAGAAAAAGTGCAGTCGTATAAATAAAGGCGAGTACCTGTGCTATGCAGTTTCCGCCTATTATTGCTATGCAGGCGTATTCGATGCCTTTCGGGAGTAAAAAGTAAAGTCCGGTGCAGACAAGTCCTATTGTTATAAGTTCTTCAAGCACCTGAGACGAAGCGGATTTGAACACGCGTCTTACCGCGCTGAAATATCCGGACATTACGCATGAAAGCGAAACAAAAGGCAATGACGCGGCAAGTATTTTTATGCAGCGTATTGTGCGTGTATCCGCAAGCCATACATTTCCTATGTAATCGGCAAGAAGAAATACAGCCGTGCCTGTTGTGAATCCGAACAGAACCGCATATATAAAACAGCGCTTAAGCGACGCAAGAACTTGTTTGTCGGAATTTTTTCCTATTGCTTCGGAGACGAGTCTTACCGATGCAAGATGAACTCCCGATGTGGCAAAAGTAACGCATAAACCGTATACGGACATTATAAGCGTAAAAAGTCCTATTCCTTCGGCTCCGACTTTGTTTGATATATAGATATTGAATGCCATTGAAACGCTCTGCATTATGAGAGACGTAAAGGTTAAAAGTGCGGCATTCATCATAAACATTTTAGCTCTTTTCAATGAATATATTCTCCCTCTGTGTAAGATATATTTAAAGCTATTCACCCAAAATAAAATATATGCAGATATGTTTAAGCGACATCGGTTAAGGCAATACTTTTAGTAAATCATGGCGGAGGCGAAAACGTGTATATAGCGGCGATATTTATT
>CAJLXE010000050.1 GCA_905210525.1 uncultured Clostridia bacterium
TCAATTTGTTATTATTGAGCACGTTTTTGCGGTCAAATGTATTTTTGCGGTTCGAAATAGTACCTATATATCGGTAAAATGCGTATTTTTTATACCTAAATGATATTCCGAACGAAATTTATTATTTCGGATATGTTTTTTGATATGCCTATATAAGAAAGAATATCGTTTATAACATTGGTTCCGGTTATGAGGTATATTATAAATCCGACAAATATTACCATTATTATAGCTTTTATGAGCTTTCCGGACAGCTTGACTGCCAGAAAAATGAGCAGAATTATTACTGCTATTGCCAAAATTGTCTGCATATTTTTTCCTTTCACAAGAGGTAAAATTCAAACGGCATTTGTTTTATGATATGATAAGCATATGCTGCAAATGTGTTTAATATTACCTCTTTTTGTAATAAAAGTGCTTATTTCAAACACTGGTTTTCGGATATTACGGTTTACAGCTTCCGCATGGCGAGAAACCTTTTTCTATTAATTTTTCGCGTTCGCCGTTGAATGTTTCTTTGTTTGACTCTTTGATATCTTTAATTAATTTACACGACGGCTTATGAAATTTAAGAGTGTTGATATTCAATATGTATGTTTGCTGCGGTGCGGGGGACGGCGTTTCGGGTGCAGCGCCTTCGAGACGGCTCGTACCGTCTGCATAGTTTATTATTACTCCGGGCTCGTTGTTATATACATAAACATTAAAGCATATTCCGTCGCCGTTGTCTTCAACCGAGAAGGCTTCCATAAGAACTCCTCGCGCAACAAGCTCGGCATCTTTGAATATTGGCGTTACCCTATACATAACGTGATTCTCCGTTTCCTTGACGTAATCGGCAACCATATTTTCAAAAGGCAGCATACCTTTTGTGTTCATGTACCGTGTGCCTGTAATGAGATTTTTTTCGTTTGCATTTTCACCCGTAAGCTGAAATCCTATCAAGTGGCACCTGTTATAAAGATATTTGCCGTCAACAAAATCATATCGTATGCTTTGCCATCCCGACGGTTTTATTTGTCCTATATTCCCGCGCGGTTTATCGGGCATCAGATCTATTCCGACGCAGGCGAATGTAACGGAGCATCTGCCCAGATAATCGAGTTCACTGTAATATTCAAACGATATATCCGTAATTTCATCTTGTGTAAAATAGGGCTTATTACCGTTTATTGCGACATATGGGGAATTGCTGAACGGAGGGATACTATCAAGCGTTATTATTGGGGATTCGGTATAAAAAGGTACACATGCCGACAGTAATGATATTAAAAGAGACGCAATGACAATAATGCTGTATAATAATCGTCTTTTTTTCATTTGACGTATATTTCCCTTGTTATTTTTTCATGAGAGTACCCTTCAAAATTACAAGACGATATGATGTGTCCGAACTTGTCGGGATCTATGTCAAGCTTTGTATCTGACGGATACAGTCTGTTCCACTTGTAAACGATTATGGAATTGATGTGATTCTCAAATGGAAGAAGCGGCATATTTTCAACAAAACAGTAGTCGTTTTCATCGGCTTGTTCAAGAAAATCATCGGATACGGCAATGTTTGCATCATAGTTTTTGAAAAGCGGTTCCGAATATTTATTGATAAAAAGTCGGTTGTTGTTAATAGTTTCCATTATGTCCTTGATGACGGCTCTGTCGCGGCTTTGTCTGCGATTGTTGAACATCATGCCGTTTTCATCGTCTATGCAGATTATTATATTCATATTACTGTATTTGATCTTTCGTGTTTATTTTATATGATTTTAACAGAAAACTTGCTTTATGTCAATACCGGCAGAAATCGGGTCGGTGATTGATTGTTTATAGGGAACGGCTATGCAGTATTGCGGAGAGGTAAGAGGCTATGTTGATTTGGTTTAAAAGCAAGAATGCATATCCCGATAAATGGTTACGGATATGCATTCTGATTTTTGCGCGATACAATTCCGGTATGATCGGACAACAGCCAATTACAAAGCATCAGCTTTTAAGTTTTTTTATGAGTTTGCGTATTTTATCTTGTTGTTGTCTATCGGTCATAGGCAGAATGCGGTTCGCAATAGCGACAGCCTGAGTTACAGATATTCCGGCCTCTCCGCTCTTTACCATTTTTGCAACCTTATCTATTGCTTCGTCATTGTTGAGATCTTTTACAGAATCAAGTATTTTCTTTAAATCTGCCATTATTACATTGTTCCTTTCACGACACAAGTCTTGTTTTTACTTCAATTTATTCATTTGCGGTATTATTTGTGACAATTGTGCTTGTAGCACATAAAATGAATTAAGACAACAATGAGGTGTGTGAATATGGATACTGATGCTTTGACCATATATGATGAAGAAAACAATGTTTCCGAATCTAACGAATCCAAGAAAAATACGAGCGGCAGCAGGTTGCCGGCTTTGAGCGTTATGTTAAAAAATAATCCCGAAATACCGGATGCGTTGAGGGATCTTATGCCGTATTTTTCGCCCGGAATGCGTCCTAAAATAGCGCAGATGGCGGCTTTGAGCGATTTCGTATCGAGAATGTCCGATACGGCAACTTTTTCTGTAAGTACGGCAGAAGAAAAGCTTCCGCTTTCACAGATTTACGGTACGGTAAAGAAATATATACCTATGGACAAAAGACAAAATATTGACGGAATAATGAGTGTTGTAAGCAACATAAAAACAAAAATGCAACCGAAGCCTGCCGCAAACGGCCTTGAAAATATTATAAATCTGCTTACAGGACTTAACGAGGCAAATAAATTGGCGGCGTCTGCGGGAGCAATCAAGAAAATAGCAGGAACAATAAAGAACCCCGGAAGTAAAGACGGAATGAATCCGGACAGCATGATATCTGTAATAAACAGTATTATGGGTGACGACAAAATGAAGCAGATAAGCTCAATGCTCGGTAAATTATTCGGTTGAGATACAATGTTAAGCACAACAAAAAACGTATTACCCAAGCAGAAACGTTACGTAAGCTCTTGAACGGTTGAATGAAAACGGACTGTTTGACAGTAAATAATACGCAGTAAAATATCTTTATCATTATTTGTCTCAGGATTGGGCTGAAACGGGTGATTTTTGTATTCTTGAGATATACGGATAATGTATTTTATTAAGAGAATTTCCTGATCTGCAAAAAAGTACTTGACAAAAAAACAATTATTTTGTATAATTAAGAAAATGATTTATACAGGTATGACAAGGACGTCGTGAATATATATATTTGCGGCGTCCTCTTTTTATTGTCCGTTGAAAGTGAGGGATTTGTATGGATACTCAACAGGGATTGTATCGACGTGAGTTTGAGCATGACGCTTGCGGAATAGGCGCGGTGGTGGATATAAAAGGAAGACCGTCCTATAAAACCGTAGACGATGCGCTCAAAATTGTGGAAAAACTGGAGCACAGAGCAGGCAAAGACGCGGCAGGGGAAACAGGCGACGGCGTAGGCATAATGCTTCAGATATCGCATAAGTTTTTTAAGCCGGAAGCGGCAAAATGCGGGATAGAACTTAAGAATGCACGCGATTACGGCGTGGGAATGTTCTTTTTTCCTCAGAATGCACTCAAACGCAGCCAGGCAAAGAAAATGTTTGAAATAATTGCGGAAAAAGAGGGGATGAAATTTCTCGGTTGGAGAGAAGTTCCGATATGTCCGGAAATACTCGGGAAAAGAGCGCGCGATTGTATGCCGTATATACTTCAGTGCTTTATAGAACGTCCGAAAGATGTAAAAAGCGGTTTGCCGTTCGACAGAAAGCTCTATATAGCACGGCGTGTGTTTGAACAGAGCAACGACAATACATATGTGGTTTCGCTTTCATGCCGTACAATAGTTTATAAAGGAATGTTTCTTGTGGGACAGTTGCGTCGTTTTTACAAGGACCTGCAAAGCGAAGATTATGAATCCGCAATAGCTATGGTACATTCCCGCTTTTCAACAAATACGGCTCCGAGCTGGGAAAGAGCACATCCGAACAGAGTTATACTTCATAACGGTGAAATCAACACAATCAGAGGAAATGCCGACAGAATGCTTGCAAGGGAAGAAACGATGTCTTCTGCCGTAATGAGAGAAAATATGGATAAGATATTCCCTGTGATAAATGAATCGGGTTCTGATTCGGCGATGCTTGACAATACGCTGGAATTTCTTGAAATGAACGGAATGGATCTGCCTCTTGCAATGATGATAACTATTCCGGAACCGTGGAAGAATGATAAAAAAATAACAAGAGAGAAGAAGGACCTTTACCGCTATTATGCGACAATGATGGAACCTTGGGACGGTCCCGCATCGATACTGTTTTCGGACGGCGACCAAGTGGGAGCTATACTTGACAGAAACGGTCTGCGCCCGTCAAGATACTACCTTACAGATGACGACAGACTTATTCTTTCCTCCGAGGTGGGCGTTCTTGATATTCCGGAAGAACATATAGTAGAAAAAAATCGTTTGCGCCCGGGCAAAATGCTTCTTATAGATACTGTAAAGGGCAAGCTTATACCCGATGACGAACTGAAGGAATATTACGCAATGCGTCAGCCCTACGGCGAGTGGCTTGACCAGAATCTTGTACAGCTCAAAAATCTTCCTATCCCCAATAAAAGAGTTGAAGAGCATACTCAGGCTGTAAGAGACAGACTTTATAAGGCGTTCGGCTATACATATGAAGACGTCAAGGATGCGATAATTCCTATGGCGAAAAATGCGGGCGAGCCGATAGCGTCGATGGGAACGGATATTCCGCTTGCGGTACTTTCAGAAAAACATCAGCCGTTGTTTAACTACTTCAAACAGCTTTTTGCTCAGGTTACAAATCCGCCTATTGACGCAATAAGAGAGGAATGCGTAACGGATACTACTGTTTATGTCGGTTCGGGCGGCAATTTGCTTGAAGAAAAGCCTGAAAACTGCGCTGTTCTGCAAATACAGAATCCTATTCTTACGGGCGTTGATCTGCTTAAGATAAAGGCGATGCACAGAGACGGTTTTCATGTTGAAACGGTTTCTCTGCTTTATTATAAAAACACGCCTCTTGAAAGAGCTCTCGACAGACTCTTTATAGCTTGCGACAAGGCGTACAGAGACGGTGCAAATGTAATTGTTCTTTCGGACAGGGGCGTTGATGAAAACCATGTGGCAATACCGTCATTGCTTGCGGTTTCGGCAATGGAACAGCACCTTATAAGAACGAAAAAACGTACATCGGTGTCTATAATTCTGGAAAGCGCCGAACCGAGAGACGTGCATCATTTTGCTATGCTTTTAGGCTATGGCGCAAGAGCTATACAGCCGTATCTTGCTCACGAATGTATAGAAGAATGTGTAAACATAGGATTGCTTGACAAAGATGCACATACGGCAATAAGAGATTATAACTCTGCAATATTGCACGGAATAGTTAAGATAGCCTCAAAAATGGGTGTATCAACATTGCAGTCGTATCAATCTTCGCAGATATTTGAAGCGATAGGCATACGTAAGGACGTTATAGATAAATATTTTACCAATACGGTAAGCCGTGTAGGCGGAATCGGTCTTGAAGAGATAGATGAGGGCGTTGAATACAGACACAGCCATGCGTTTGACCCGTTGGGACTCGGCGTTGATACAACGCTTGACAGCTGCGGATTTCATAAGCTCAGAAGCGGTGACGATAAAGAACATCATATGTATAATCCGCAGACAATAATTGCTTTGCGTGACGCAACAAGAACAGGCAGCTATGAACGTTTTAAGGAATATACATCAATGGTCGATGATGAACGCATACCGCATACACTCAGAGGATTGCTTGAATTTTCATATGACAAGGACGGCGGCGTACCGATAGACGAAGTGGAAAGCGCAGAAAGCATTGTAAAACGATTCAAAACGGGTGCTATGTCATACGGTTCGATTTCCAAAGAGGCACACGAATGTATGGCAATAGCAATGAACAGGCTCGGCGGCAAATCAAACTCGGGAGAAGGCGGTGAAGAACCGGAGCGTCTCGGTACGGAGCGAAACAGTGCAATAAAGCAGGTGGCTTCCGGCAGATTCGGCGTTACAAGCGAATATTTGTGTTCCGCAAAGGAAATACAGATAAAGATGGCTCAGGGTGCAAAACCCGGTGAGGGCGGACATTTGCCCGGCAAAAAAGTGTATCCGTGGATAGCAAAAACACGTCATTCCACACCGGGAGTGTCGCTTATTTCACCTCCGCCGCATCATGATATATATTCAATAGAGGACCTTGCCCAGCTCATATATGACCTCAAAAATTCTAACCGCGATGCAAGAATTTCCGTAAAACTCGTATCTGAAGCGGGAGTCGGTACTATTGCGGCAGGTGTTGCCAAAGCAGGCGCACAGGTTATACTGATATCCGGTTATGACGGAGGTACGGGTGCGGCTCCCAAAAGCTCAATACATCATGCCGGCTTGCCGTGGGAACTCGGTCTTGCAGAAGCACATCAGACGCTTATAAAGAACGGTTTGCGTACAAGAGTAATACTTGAGACGGACGGCAAACTGATGACAGGCAGAGATGTTGCCATTGCGGCTATTTTAGGTGCCGAGGAATTCGGTTTTGCAACGGCTCCGCTTGTAACAATGGGTTGCGTAATGATGAGAGTGTGCAATCTTGATACGTGTCCTGTCGGAGTTGCGACACAGAACCCGAAATTGAGAGAACGTTTCACAGGCAAACCCGAATATGTTATGAATTTTATGCTGTTCATTGCACAGGAGCTGCGTGAGATAATGGCTAAGCTCGGAGTGAGAACGGTTGAAGAACTTGTGGGACGTACCGATCTTATAAAAGTGCGTGACAAAATGGTTACCGACCGTGCGGCAACGGTGGATCTTGACGGAATACTTAATCGTGCAGGTGAGAAGGATAATGCCGTTCATTTTGAAAAGAAAGATATATACGACTTTAAGCTTGAAGATACTCTTGATGAAAAGGTTCTGATGAAGGACTTTGAAAGTGCAATGAAAAAGGGAACCCACAAGGAAATATCCGTTGAAGTTTCAAGCACAAACCGTACATTCGGTACGATTTTCGGCTCCGAGATTACTAAAAAATTCGGCGGTACGCTTGCGGACGATACTTTTATAATACACGCGAAAGGCGGCGGCGGTCAATCATTCGGATCGTTTATTCCGAAAGGACTTACAATAATTCTTGAAGGCGACAGCAATGACCATTTCGGAAAGGGCCTTTCCGGCGGCAAGCTTATAGTTTACCCTCCGCATGAAAGCCGTTTTGATGCGGACAAGAATATTATTATAGGAAACGTTGCATTGTACGGAGCAACCTCCGGCGAAGCGTATATAAACGGCGTTGCAGGAGAAAGATTCTGCGTGCGCAATTCGGGAGTTATGGCTGTTGTTGAAGGCGTGGGCGACCACGGTTGTGAATATATGACAGGCGGCAGAGTGGTTGTTCTCGGAGATACGGGTAAAAACTTTGCAGCAGGCATGAGCGGAGGCATAGCGTATGTTCTTGATGAAAAACATGATCTCTATCTCAGGCTTAACAAGAGTATGGTAACAATGACTACCGTTTCGGAAAAGCACGACATTGCGGAACTTAAAAATATGATAGAAAATCATGTTAAAGCGACAAATTCCGTAAAGGGTAAAGCGATACTTGATAATTGGGAAGAAATGCTGCCTTTGTTCAAGAAAATACTGCCGAACGACTATGGCAAGATGATAGTTGCAATAGGTCAGATGGAAGAAAAAGGCATGACGAGAGAGCAGGCAGAACTTGAAGCGTTCTATTCTGTAAGCAAGGGGTGATTGGAATGGGTAAAACAGGTGGATTTCTGGAATATGAAAGGCACGTAAATGAAGCGGTAAAGCCTTTGGAAAGAATAAAAAATTACAATGAATTTCATGATGAAATGAATGAAGCTGCAAGACGCGAACAGGGAGCGCGCTGTATGAACTGTGGTGTGCCGTTCTGTCAGGCGGGAATGGTAATAGGCGGTGCGGTGTCGGGATGTCCGCTTCACAACCTCATTCCGGAATGGAACGATGAGATATATAACGGATGCTGGGAGCACGCGCTGTCAAGACTTCTCAAGACGAATAATTTTCCTGAATTTACGGGAAGAGTATGTCCGGCTCTTTGCGAAGCGGCGTGTACGTGCGGACTTAACGGGGACTCGGTTACGGTAAGAGAAAATGAGCTTGCGCTTATTGAGTATGCTTACAAAAACGGACTTATTGAACCTAAAGTGCCGTCAGTCAGAACCGGTAAAAAGGTTGCGGTTATAGGGTCCGGACCGTCCGGTCTTGCCGTTGCCGACCAGCTTAATAAACGCGGGCACAATGTTACTGTTTATGAACGCGATGACAGAATAGGCGGATTGCTTATGTACGGTATTCCGAATATGAAGCTTGATAAAAGCGTCATAGAACGCAGAGCGGACATTATGCGAAAAGAAGGCGTTGAGTTTATTACAGGTGCGGATGTAGGAAAAAACGTAAGCGCGGACGATATAATGAGTTCATATGATGCGGTAGTTCTTTGCTGCGGTGCTAAAAATCCGAGAGATATAAAACCGGAGAACAGGGAAGTCAACGGAGTTTATTTTGCGGTTGACTATCTTACGGAATCAACAAAAGCGGTTCTTGAAAACAGAAAGAGTACGAAGTCTGCCGAAAATAAAAGAGTAGTAATTGTCGGCGGCGGCGATACGGGTAACGATTGCGTAGGAACGGCAATACGTCAGGGGGCAGTGTCGGTTGTTCAGCTTGAGATGATGCCTTGTCTTCCGGAAAAACGCGCGGCAAACAATCCATGGCCCCAATGGCCCAGAGTAAAAAAGACGGATTACGGTCAAGAGGAAGCGATAGCTTGTTTCGGCAGTGACCCGCGCATATATCAGACTACCGTAAAAAAACTGATATCGGATGAAAACTCAAATCTCAGGTCTGTTGTGACAATGAAGCTTACTCCTGTTAAAGACGAGGCAACAGGAAGAACAAATATGCTTCCGGTTGAAAATTCGGAACAAACAATAGATGCGGATATGCTTATTATTGCAGCCGGATTTCTCGGCAGTGAACCGTATGTTGCCGAGGCGTTCGGAGTTGAAACAGATAAACGAACAAACATAGCGTCACAGACAGGCAAATATGCGACAAGCCGGGATAAAATTTTTACGGCAGGAGATGTTCATAGAGGACA
>CAJLXE010000051.1 GCA_905210525.1 uncultured Clostridia bacterium
GCGGAAGGCAATGTACCCGATATAATAAAAGATAAGGATATACTCTCTCTCGAAATGGGAGTTCTTGTTGCAGGTTCCAAATACAGAGGAGAATTTGAGGACAGAATGTGCCAGCTCGTAGACGAGATTCGCAAAAACAAAAACGTAATTCTGTTTATAGACGAAATTCACACGATAGTAGGCGCAGGTGCATCGGAAGGCTCGGTTGACGCGGCAAATATTTTAAAACCTGCGCTGGCAAAAGGCGAAATCCGTACAATAGGCGCTACAACCGCCCGTGAATACAAAAAATATATCGAAAAGGACTCCGCACTCGAAAGACGTTTTCAGCCTGTGGAAATTCCCGAACCGACGTACTCCGAAACTGTTGAAATACTCAAAGGTCTGCGTCCGAAATATGAAGCTCACCACGGTGTTGAAATAAGCGACGAAGCAATAGAAGCGGCTGTAACGCTTACTCAAAGATACGTCACGGACAGATTTCTGCCCGATAAAGCAATAGACGCAATAGATGAGGCGTCCTCCCGTGTGCGGCTGTGTACACATATAGATCCGCCCTCTGTAAAGGAGTTGGAGGATGAACTTGCATGTGCTTCTAAAAGCAAGAAAAATGCGGTTGAAGCTCAGAACTACGAACAGGCAGCCGTATGCCGTGACGAAGAACGGCGCATAAAAGCGAAAATAGAAAAAACACTTGATGAGTTTAAGCGCGAACAGCTTTCCGCAAAGCTAAAGGTTTCCTCCGAAAACATAGCCGATGTAATATCGTTTCAGACGGGAATACCGGTGTCGCGCATAACCGAAAGCGAAAAACAGCGCTTGCTGAGGCTTGAGGACATACTCCATGAGCGCGTAATAGGGCAGGATGAAGCTGTAAGTGCGGTTGCACATGCAATAAGACGTTCGCGCGCGGGCATTGCGGATCCGAGACGTCCGATAGGTTCATTCTTATTTTTGGGACCCACGGGCGTTGGAAAAACAGAACTGTGCAAAGCTCTTGCGGATGCGCTTTTCGGCGATGAGGATGCGCTCATCCGTATAGATATGAGCGAGTACATGGAAATGCACTCCGTCTCAAAGCTTATAGGTTCTCCTCCGGGATACGTCGGATATGAGGAAGGCGGTCAGCTCACGGAAAGAGTGCACAGAAAACCGTATTGTGTAATACTCTTTGACGAAGTTGAAAAAGCGCATCCGGATGTGTTCAACATAATGCTTCAGATTCTTGACGACGGCAGACTTACCGATTCACAAGGCAGAACCGTAAGTTTCCGCAATACCGTAATCGTTCTTACGAGCAACGCCGGAATATCGTCTCTTAAAAAACAGAATGCGGTAGGCTTTGCCGCGTCGGCAAATGACGAAAATGAATACGATTCCATGAAAAACCGTATTATGGATGAAGTTAAAAAAATATTCAAGCCCGAATTTTTGAACCGGCTTGACGATATAATTGCATTCAGACGTCTTACAAAGGACGATATGCATAAAATAGCAGAACTCATGCTGGAGCAGACGTTCAGACGCATACAGGAAAAGGGCATAAAAGTAACCGCATCGCCCGGGGCTGTCGATAAGCTTGTAGAAAAAGGATATGATCCTGTGTACGGCGCGCGTCCGCTGAGAAGACTTATACAAAAAACTGTTGAAGATAAACTTGCGGAATGTATACTCCGTCAAAACGACGACATCATCGGAAAGGAATTTGTATTCGACTGTGCCGAAGGCGATTTTATAGTTTACGAAAAAGTCCTCGCACCGACTGCAAACGCATAATTATGGCTTCAAAAGAAATAAAAAGCTACATTTGCCGCGAATGCGGTTATATAACCTCAAAATGGCTCGGCAAGTGTCCGTCGTGCAGCACATGGGACAGTTTTGATATTGCCGTAACGGAAAGTCCGCGCGAAAAAGCGTCCGTATCCGCTGCACAGGCGGTAAGGCTTACAGAGGTGGAAACGGACAGCTCCGTGCGATTCAAAACGGGCATGAGCGAGCTTGACAGAGTTCTCGGAGGGGGACTCGTGGAAGGCTCTCTTGTGCTTATAGGCGGAGACCCCGGCATAGGCAAATCAACGCTTATGATGCAGATAAGTAAATATCTTTCGGACGGCGGCAAAAAAGTACTGTATGTTTCCGGTGAAGAATCCATGAGCCAGATAAAGCTCCGGGCAATAAGACTCAAAATCAACACTGCAAACATATATCTGCTTGCCGAAACCGATACAGATGCCGTTGTCGCAAGAGCATTGGACGAGCGTCCGGATTTTCTTGTTGTTGATTCCGTTCAGACAATGAACAAAAAAGAAATATCCTCCGTTCCGGGAAGCGTTGCGCAGGTGCGTGAAGCGACATCCGCATTTATGACGCTTGCAAAAAAAGAAGGCATACCGGTATTCATAGTAGGCCACGTTACAAAGGACGGGAATATTGCAGGACCCAAAATTCTTGAGCATATGGTTGACACCGTGCTTTATTTTGAGGGTAATTCGGACCATTCGTTCAGAATACTCAGAGCTGTTAAAAACCGTTTCGGACCCACAAACGAAATTGCCGTTTTTGATATGGGGCAAAACGGTCTTACGGAAATACTCAATCCGTCCGAGCTTTTTGTAAGTAAGCAGAGTGCAGACGTGCCCGGTTCCGTAATAACCGCGTCCGTCAACGGCACAATGCCCGTTCTGGTTGAAGTGCAGGCGCTTGTTTCGTCAAATTCTTACGAGGGCAGGGCAAAGTGTATAGTGGGCGGACTTGATTTCAACAAAACCTCTCTTATATGTGCGGTTTTGCAAAACAGGCTCGGAATAGATATTCTCAGCAAGGATATATTCGTAAACATAGCCGGCGGAATAAAAATTACGGAGCCCGCCGCGGATCTTGCGTGTGCGCTTGCTGTATATACGGCAAACAGAAATCTTCTTATGCCAAAAAGAACCTGTGTTTTCGGGGAAGTAGGTCTTGCGGGAGAAATCAGAGGCGTTCCGTTTGCGGAAAAAAGAATATCCGAAGCGCTTAAAATGGGATTCCGCAAAATAATCATACCCAAGGACAATGCGGATGCTGCCGCAGACTTTGCGGACGATATGCAAATATGTGCGGCGGGAAATTTAAGAGAAGCCGTGGAATGGATAATAGACAGAAGAGATTCTGAGAAACGCGGAGGACAACGGTAATGTATCTGACGATTATTATTGCGGTTATAGTTATATTCTGTATATGCAGTTTTACAGCCGGAGCAGTATGGCTTAAAATAAGGCATTATTCCATAAAAAGCAGTAAATTGAAATGTGAGGGCGGTCTTGTGAGAATAACCCTCATATCGGATCTTCACGAAAAGAGCTTCGGCAAAAACAATAAGCGGCTTATAGAAAAAATCGAATCCACATCGCCGGATATCATAGTGATAGCAGGCGACGTAGCGGATACTTACGGAAAAGTCGGCGGTTCATATGAACCTCTTTTCAGGGCTTTGCCAAAAATAGCGCCTACATTTCTCGTGCTCGGCAATCACGAATACAGTGCCCGACGTGACGTTGAAATAAGCGGAAATGCGGTTAACTGCGGAATTCACGTGCTTGACGATATGTGCGTTGAGCTTAATGTCCGCGGAGATACTCTGAATATAATAGGGCTTTCCGATTATTACAGAGAAAACGTAATTTCCCAGACGCTTGCGGAAAGGCTTGATCTTGTACCTGTAACCGATTTTATGCGCCGATGCAATATACTCATTTCGCACCGTCCGGCAGAGCTTGAAGACATCGCCGACAGAGGTATAGATATTATGCTTTGCGGACATACTCACGGCGGACAAATGCGCATACCGTTTATAGGCGGAGTGTTTGCTCCGCACAGTCACAGACTCTTTCCCAAATACGACATGGGATTTTTCGGGATAAAAAACATGAATCTGATTATAAGCTCAGGACTCGGCGCAAGCTGTATTCCTTTAAGATTCTGCAACCGCCCGGAAATTGCGGTAATTGACCTCGAAGGTAAAAATTAACTCTGAATAAAAGGGATCGTATTATGAAAAAAAAACAATACCGAAGGAATTTGAGAATTTTGTTCAGTCCGGTTCGGTCGAAGAAATGAAATCCGTTATGCTTAAATGCGAACCCGATGCCATTGCTCCCGATTACTACAAATTCAATGCATTGGGATATACTAATCTGCCGGAAGAATTTGTAAGGTGGCTCACGGAATACGGAACAGATATAAATTTTCCCGACCGTTTCGGATATACTCCTCTGCATCATCAGGCGAGCTGTAAAAACGGCGAAAAACAAATCAAACTGTATATTAAGCTCGGCGCCGACATTGAAAAACAGTCTTTGTTTGACGGCAGTGCGCTTCATTCGGCAGCGGGCAAAGGCTATACGGAAAATGTCCGCGTGCTGTTGGCTCTCGGAGCGGATATTGACGCAAAGGATTATAATGGGAATACACCTCTTGAACGACTTCTTGCAAACTGCTATGCCGTAGATGTTCCGGGTATGCTGGAAACAATAGAACTGCTTCTTATGAACGGAGCTCATGTTTCCGATAAAATAAATGAATATGTAGAAAATATAGGCAAAGATATGGAATTCAGGCGGAAAGATTATCCTGCCGAATCGATACCGAGGCTTGATGAGGCAATGACGAGGCTTTACGGTTTATTCGGCGTTACACCTGTGCCGAGACGTAAAATGTATGACGGAGTATCGCCAATTACCGTTACTGCATCCGAGTGGCAAAAGCAATTTGCAGAGCTGTGGGATCTTCTTGTGCCGGGATGCGGAACCTGTTCAACAATTCAGGGAGAAGTAGTTCGCATAAACGGACGTAACGGCGCAGGCAATGCGGATGAAGACTTCTTTTCAAATGCCGATTTACTTATAACCTATCTGTCGAAAGGAATACCCATATCCGAAAACGATATGACTTGTGTGAGCCGCATAGTACATAACATAAAGAAACTTGAATGTGACGAAAAAGAGCTCAACGAATTATGCAGAATAAGCGTCGGCTGGGTGCTGAATAATCCCACTCCGATTCCGGTAGAATAAAAAATCATTATACGTATTTAAAATATGAAAAAGAGGCTGTTGTTTGTTACAGCCTCTTGTATTTTTATAATTTTTTACTCCGATACGTCAATATCAAAGCTCAGAACAGTTCCGGCGCCAAACGTAAGCGCATTCATATTGTAGTCCAAAAGCATATCAAGCTTAATATAATTGGAAATATTCGCACCGCCTTCGTAGTATGCAAGCGTTGCCGTGCCGTCTTTCATAAGAACGTACACTGTTTTGGTTAAAGACGTTTGTGCTTCGGAATCGGTAATATTCTTTACATAACGCATAACAAATTTATCTGTGCTGTCAAGCATTATTTCGGCAACGGTTTTGCATGATACATCTTTATATATTTTTTCGTCGGCTGTAAATGTCAGAAGATTTCTTTTACTGTCAAGCAATCCTTCTATTTTTTTGCCATCGGTTTTTTCGTGTCCGAATTTGATACGTAAACTTTGATTTATTTTGTAGCCGTATGCCGCAGATACGGGAAGCTCACCTTCCGCTCTGTCCGGATAATCCTCTGTAATGTCGAGCAAATCAAATTCGGGCAATACCGAAAGCTCCATATCCGCAACAGACATAAGCAACATAAAATTGTCGTAATACGTGCGCTCATCCTGAGTGCCAAGTTTGTCCTCCGGCTTTGTCCGCAGCAGTTTTTCCGCCAGATATGCCTTTAATGCCGAATAGTTGTTATAAAATGTACCGAGACCGTTTTCAAACGAATCATACGCCGTATTTTCAAAATGCGGTTTTTCGGGCGGTTTGCTTTCTGTCGGCAACGGTTCATTGCCGCATCCCGAAAGTCCGCAAATAAGCACGGATAAAGTCAGTACGCACATCAGAGTTTTCTTTATAAATAATCCACAATATTTCACTGTTTTCCTCTCACAGACACACCTGCCGATTATTCTTTCTTTATATTCTTACCGCTCCAGAAATCCCAGTATTCATCAAGTCCCAACGCCGCCAACGCCGCCTGCACAAAAATATAAATCGAAACAAGCAATAAAAACATTATCGCCGTGCAAGCATACACCGCAACAGCCGTCTTTTTCACAAAACTGTCCGTAAGCGAGCCTCCGTTTTCAAACGAATAAAGCTGTTTTCCGCATCTTTCTGCAAACTTGAGTTTTTTGACGCTGAATTTCATGTTCAATACCCATTTTATTGCCCAAAGCAGCATAGAAAGTATCGCATATCCGGGCAGTGACGCGTATTTGTTTATAGTTGTTGCGACTGCCGCGTACCCGTGAACCGTCATTTCTTCGTGATTATCCGCATTTGCAAAGTGGCTTATGAAGGCATATGCCGCGGTCGCACCTGCGCCGAATATCATTATAAGCAGAAACGGCATAACTATTTTTTCGACAATCAGCTTTGAGACCGATCCTGAAAAGATTCTTTTGAATTTTACGTTTTCGGCTTTGTCCGAATCCTTCACAAGCATATATCCGAAAAGTTGTCTTACAAACAAAGTATTGCCCGTATTACCGGCAAATTTTCGTATAATGCCTGCCGTCTGGCCGCAACCCGTACAAAAATATATAACCAACCCGTAAGTAATATAAAGATATATTTCGGACTGATATTGTAGCAGCATTATAACATGGTCAACAACAAACCATATCACGGCAATCCCTGCAACGGCAAGTATTCCGCCGCAGAGAACGCCCGTTTTATATTTTTTTGACGAAAAACGCTTGGCTGCTTTTGTATATATCCGCGTTATCCATACCGTATAAGGCTTAAACAGCCACCCTGTCGCTATATTCAGTGCGAGTGCGCATACAATTACCCAAAAATTCATATATACTCCGCATTATGCCGTATAAGCGGCATAAACTTTCGTTAATTCAGAACAATGAAAGTGCTCTTTCCGCAATATTTTCAGCTGTGAAACCGAAGTGCTCGAAAAGCACCGCATACGGAGCCGAAGCACCGTAACCCTCCATTGCAATAACGTCACCGTCAAGTCCCACATATTTATGCCAACCCATGGGCGACGCCGCTTCTACCGCAATGCGCGCACGGACATTTTTAGGCAATACGTGTTCCTTGTACTGTTCGTCCTGCTTTTCAAACAGTGCAAACGAAGGTACGCTGACAATTCTTGCGTCAATGTTTTTCTCAGCCAGAAGCTTTTTCGCTTCATACAGCAAATGTACCTCGGAGCCGGAACCCATAAGTATTATATCCGGATCTTTTTTTGTGCTGTCGCTTACAATGTAAGCGCCCTTTAATGCGTCCATACCCGTGCCGTCAAGAAGCGGTAATTTTTGTCTTGTAAGAACCATTCCTATCGGAGCGTTTTTCTCCGTCAAAGATAAATACCAGCCTGCGGCAACCTCTCTCGAATCGGCAGGACGATAGTCTATAAAATTGGGTATAGAACGTATGCCGGCGAGCTGTTCTATCGGTTCATGCGTAGGACCGTCCTCACCGACGCCTATGCTGTCGTGCGTAAGGATATATGTTACAGGCAGTCCCATAAGAGCGGAAAGACGCATTGAATGTTTCATGTAATCACTGAACACGAAAAATGTAGCCGCATAAGGTCTGAGTCCGCCGTGAAGCGCCATACCGTTGCATATTGCTGCCATTGCAAATTCGCGTATTCCGAAATGCATATTTGTTCCGCTTCTGTCGTATGCGGAATAATCGGCTTTGCCTTTCACTATCGTTTTGGTTGACGGAGCAAGATCTGCCGCACCGCCCATGATATTCGGAACCACGCCCGCAACTCTGTTGAGCATTTCGCTTGACGTTACTCTTGTAGCTTCCTCGATTTCGTAATTCCATATATCGTTTTCAATAAGATTTTGAGGCAATGTATTGTTGAAATACTTATCCCAAAGCTGTGCCTTTTCGGGATATTTTGCGCAGTATTCCGCAAACATACTTTCCCATTCGGCTTGCTTCTTTTCGCCGTTTGCGTTTATAACCGCCATATTTTCTTTTACTTCGTCCGGAACAAAGAACGGCTCATCCCATTTCCAGCCGAGAAATTCCTTTGTGGCTTTTATATTATCCTCTCCGAGAGGTTCTCCGTGTGCGGAAGCCTTACCCATTTTAGCCGGGCATCCGTATCCTATTTTTGTTTTGACGATTATAATTGACGGCTTTTCCGTCTCTGCCTTTGCCTCAAGCGCCGCTTTGTATATAGCGTCCGTATCGTTTCCATCTTCAACGGTTATTACCTGCCAACCGTAAGCATCGTATCTCTCGGCAACATTCTCCGTGAACGCAATATCTGTGGAGCCTTCTATTGTTATGTTGTTTGAATCATAAAAGACAATGAGCTTGCCGAGCTTCAGCGAGCCCGCAAGAGATGAAGCTTCCGCCGTTATACCTTCCATAAGGCATCCGTCGCCGCACAAAGCATACGTATAGTGATCCACAACTTTGTAATTATCCGTATTGAAAACAGCCGCCAGATGTGATTCCGCAACAGCCATACCGACTGCGGAGGAGAGCCCTTGTCCGAGAGGACCCGTTGTCATTTCAACGCCGGCGGTATGTCTGTATTCCGGATGCCCCGGAGTTTTGCTGCCGAACTGTCTGAAATTTTTAAGGTCATCTATTGTAAGACCGTATCCGAATAAATAGAGCAAAGAATACAGCATCATGGAACCGTGGCCTGCCGAAAGAACAAAGCGGTCTCTGTTTATCCATGAAGGATCTTTTCCGTTATGGTTCATAACCTTGGACCAAAGAGTGTATGCGGCAGGTGCGGCACCCATAGGCAAGCCCGGATGTCCCGACTTTGCCTTTTGTATGCCCTCTGCCGATAATATTCTTATCGTATTTATTGTTAACGCGTCTTTATCTGTCATAAAAAATCACCATGCCTCTTTGAGCAAAGGCATTCCTTTCCTTGATTTGCAGGACAATCTGTCAATCCCGACAATTAAAATCATATCCGTTAATACATTTAATTATACTAAAATTTATATAAAAAAGCAAGTATATACAGCATATTTTTTAAAAATCGGTCTGCGTTGTCAAATGATATGAACCATTTGGAGAAAATCATGCCAAGACAGTATT
>CAJLXE010000052.1 GCA_905210525.1 uncultured Clostridia bacterium
AGTGCTTTTTTTGAATTAATGCCATATTTTTTGAGTTTAACGCAAAAATCTGCTAAATTGCTTATTGAAATGCCTGAAAATCGGGTATTGCAAATTTGTATAAAATATGTTATAATAATTATATAGCGTCGGCACAAAGGGTATATCCTTTCAACGCCGATAGATTTATAACAAAAAGTACATTATATTCGGAAAGGATTGACGGCTCAGAATTGTGCGCGTCATGGTATAATCGGTCATGGAAGTATTAAAATATATAGGTATGAGCATTCTGCTTATTATCGACGTTATTATTATTGTATGCGTGCTTATGCAGTCGTCTAAATCATCCGGCTTGTCCGGCTTGGTATCGGGCGGCGCGGAAACATTTTTCGGCAAACATAAATCGCAGGATACAGAAGCAAAACTGCAAAGAATTGTAAAGATTGCAGGCATCATATTTGTTGTGCTGAGCATTCTTCTTACAACTCTCATAAACAGAGCCGGAGCATAAAAATATATTGACGGCAAGAATACAAAGCGGCATCATAACGGTGTCGCTTATTTATTTTTATTGAAGCCCGGATATAATTGACGGCTTTGCGGGAAAATTATAATAAAACGGAGGCAGATATGTTGTCATATCCGCAATGTGTAGGAAAAATAATTAATTTGTTAAGTTCAAACGGATTTAAGGCATATCTTGTGGGCGGGTGCGTCAGGGATACGCTTATGGGAAATGTACCGCACGATTTTGACATTGCTTCGGATGCGCTTCCCGAGCAGATACGGGAAATACTCAAGGATTACAAAATAATACCCACGGGACTCAAGCACGGTACATTGACTGTACTTTCTGACGGTATGCCGATAGAAATAACCACATTTCGTACGGACGGGGAATATACGGACAGCAGACATCCGGAGAATGTAGCCTTTACGCGTTCGTTCAGAGAGGACGCTATGCGCCGCGATTTTACGGTGAATGCCATGGCGTATAGTCCCGCTGAAGGGGTGATAGATTATTTCGGCGGCAGGGCGGATATTGAAAAAAGACTTATCAGATGCGTGGGAGCCCCGGATGAAAGGTTTTGCGAGGATGCGTTGAGAATACTAAGGGCTTTGCGCTTTGCTTCAACGCTCGGATTTGACATAGAGGAAGATACGTCAAGAGCTGTACGGGAGAATGCAGGGCTTCTCAAAAATATATCGGCAGAACGCGTCAGAGATGAGTTTGTAAAGCTTATATGCGGTAAAAACGCGGTAAATATTCTCATGCAATACAGCGATGTTATAGGCGTATTTATTCCGGAGATATTGCCTATGATAGGTTTTCAACAGCATAATCCGCATCATATATACGATGTGTGGGAGCATACGGTAAGGGCCGTCGGCAGTATTCCGCCGATACCGTACTTAAGGCTTGCTGCATTTTTTCACGATTCGGGAAAACCCGATACTTTTCAAAAAGACGAAAACGGCGTAGGACATTTTTACGGTCATGCGGAAAAAAGCTGTAAAAAGGCGTGTGCGGCAATGGAACGTCTCAGATTTGACAGACACACAGAGGATAAAGTTCTCAACATAATACGATATCATGACCTTAATATTGCACAGAGCCCAAAAGCTGTCAAAAGATGCATGAATAAAATGTCACCCGATACGTTTTTTGATGTTATTGATATGTTTCGTGCGGATAACTCGGCAAAGAGTCCTTTATACGCTTCACGTGTGCATGATTTTGACGAGCTTGAACGTATTGCAAAAGATATTGTGGCGGAGCGGGCGTGTTTTTCGTTGGCTTCACTTGCGGTTAACGGTGTTGATCTTATAAATGCAGGCATACCCAAGGGCAAAAAAATAGGGGAGACGTTGAATTGTCTGCTTGAACTCGTTATAAATGAAGAGCTTGAAAACGATAAGGACGTGCTTATGGGGTATGTTCTCGAAAACCGTGAACGGTTTTCACAATAAAATCATTTTAAATTTGAGCCAAATTATAGTATAATTGTAATATAAAAGTGAAAGGATAAAATGCGGCAGACATATGATAAACTTTAACGGGCTTGAAAATGCGTGCACCGAACTGTTCAAAAGAACAGGCATATCTATTGAGATTCAGGACAATAACTCAACTGTTGTTTATAAAAGCAACGTCAGACAGGAAATAACGCTGTCTGATAATTGCGCTTCGACTGTTCCGCGTTCAAACAAAAATCTTGTTATTTATGCGCTTTCGGCAGACGGCAGTTCTCCCGGGGAGGTGGCGATGCAGCTTATATCCGCATATATAGAGCCTTTTCTGGCGAACGACAATGCGTATGGAATTTTCGGCGATTTTATATACGGCAAAATAAGCGAAGATATATTTGAACAGCTTCTGGATTCATATAATATATCAAATAACATAACATACAGGCTTTATCTTATACGCTGTACTCCTCAGCAGACAGACGATGTTCTTTATATTGCAAGGGAAATATCGGATGCGACAAAGGGCGATATACTGTTTAAGCTGAACAGCGAGAATATAATTCTGATAAAAGAGTGTGAATCCGAGCTTTCCGTAGAGGAAGCGGAAGAACTTGCTGATGCGCTTGTTCAGAGCATATCTATTGAGACAAACAGCGGAATTGTGTCGATATCTGCCAGCCATGTATATACATCTCTTACCCATGTAAAGAAAGCGTACGGATGCGCGGCTGACGCAATGCGTTTGGGCGCGGTATGTTCGGCGGGAAAAAACGTTTATATATCCGAAAAACTTAGCGTTGAATTTTTCCTTGATATGCTTCCGGAAAACATACTGAGGGAATTTCTGGCACTGCATTCGGGGCAAACGATATCGGAAGCATGGGATGACAAAATGATTGAAACGGTTCAGTCGCTTTTTGACAATAATCTTAACATGAGTGTTACGGCAAGGGAGCTTTATACTCACAGAAATACTCTTGTTTACAGACTCGATAAAATAAAAAAGATATCGGGTTTTGACCTTAAGACTTTTGATGACGCCGTAATGTTTAAAATATTAATGACGGCAGATAAGCTTATAAACAAATAAAATATATAAATGCGGAAAGGGTGAGTGCCGTGAGGCAAAATCAAAATAATGTTATGGTATCAAAACGTAAATATATAAGGGGTATAATAATATCGGTGCTTGTGACGGTGCTGCTGATTGTGGCAGGCGGGGCGGTATTTTTTAAATATGCCGATGTTTATGGGGTAATAGCGCAGTTAAGCGGAAGCAAGTCGCCGGTTGTAAAGCTTGAATCCATACTTAAATCGGTTATGAACGGTCATATAAAGGAGCTTGACGAAGAAACGCTTATTGACGCAGCGATAAAAGGAATGCTCAAGGCTGTTGACGATCCTTATACGTATTACCTTAATTCGGATGAGTATGACTCGTTTTTTTCTTCAAAGAATCCGACTTTTACGGGCATAGGCGTGTCGGTTGATCTTGAAGCTTATACGGATTCCGTGCTTGTTAAAGAGGTGTATAAAGAAAGCGGTGCTTTCGTTGCCGGAATAAAAGCAGATGACAGAATAGTAGCTGTGAACGGTGTACGCTGCACGGCTGACAATAAGGACGAAATGCTTGCTCAGGCAAAGGGCGAGGAAGGAACTTGGGTTAAAGTAACGGTACTGCGTGATTCCGAGGAGATTGAATTTGAAGTTGAACGGCGTACAGTGCGCGTAGAGCTTGCCGTGTCGAATATATACAACGATTCGATAGGCTATATACGTCTCAGATCGTTTCAGGCGGCGGCAGAGGGCGATTTCAATAAACTGCTTGACGAACTGCTTGAAAAGAATATAACGGGTCTTATAGTGGATTTGCGCGGAAACGGCGGAGGATACAAGGATGTTGCGGTGCGTCTGGCAGATCATTTTATACCTAAGGGAACGGTGTATAAGTCCGTGAATAACAAGGGCGTCGTTGACAGCGATACGTCAAGCGGAAACATGATAAATATTCCGTTCGTGTTGCTTGTGGACGGAAATTCAGCGTCGGCGTCTGAACTTTTTGCCGGAGCGGTTCAGGATTACGGAACGGGACTTCTTATAGGAACAAAAACATTCGGTAAGGGCATTGTGCAGTACACATACCGTCTTTCAGACGGCAGTTATTATCAATATACGGCTGAAACATGGCTTACACCGAACGGCAGATATATTCATGAAATAGGTCTTACACCGGATATTACGGTTGAAATGGATGAGGAAACCGTTTCGTATATAGATTCGCATCCGACATTGATTCCGTCAACGGATTATGACAAACAGCTTGCGGCGGCAATAGAAGCACTTTCGGGAAAATAAAGACGGATATTGAGATAAGGATATCGAAAATATAAAAAGCAGTCCTTTGTATGATCAGCTCATACAGAGGACTGTTGTATTTATTGTTAAATTCACAGATGAAATTTATTTACTTCTTGATTGCGTTTTTAATACCCATAAAAATTGACACGGAAACAACAATCCCCAATGAATTTAAGATGATATCGTTCAGATCAAAAGCTCTGCCGAAAATAGGCTGAAACACTTCGATAGCTACAACGACCGCAAGCCCGACAATGACGGATTTTTTCCACGTCGTATTTTTGTGCGATAAAGGATAAAGTATGCCGAACGGCAGGAACATCAGGAAGTTTCCGATTGTTTCTGCATTGATATTGCTTAAGAAATCGGGTATAAGGTCGATTGCGCCGCCGAACCAGTTTATTGCCATACCGGAATCGGTATGGTAGAGAAGGCTATACCAAAATATACGCATCGGATCCAATCCTATAACCAAGCATATAAGTCCGGTCATATAGCAAACGAAAATACACGAAAACAGTTTTGTTGAGACTGCCTCTTTGCTTTTTCTGAACCTTATAAAACCGTATATTGCACTTACGGCTAACGCAATAGGCAACGCTTGCAGAAAATAACCTATATATGTTGAAAAAAACAGATATTGAAAATTCATGTTATCAGGGAAATACATAATAAATTCCTTTACGGTTTTTTTATTTGTTTTGTTATTGTGCTGAACAGAATTGCGGTATGGTATTGTTTCTGTTTATGCTTTGCAGGCGGTCATATGCCGCCTTTTTTTATTATGCTGGAAAGTCCGGATGCGCATACGCCGTTTGTACGGAATGCGTTGATCATTGCTTCTTTGGCGATTTCCGCAATTTCGCGGTTCTTGCAGAAAGCTATCATTGCGGAACCTGCGCCGCTTATAACACATCCGTAAGCACCTGCATCAAGCGCGGCGTTTACAACGTCGTCATAACCCTTTATAAGGCTTTTTCTGTACGGCATATGTATAACGTCCTGCATTATAAGCTTGCCCATAAGCTCGTATTCGCCCGTTACAAGCGCGTCTACCGCAAGAGACGCAACGGAGGCGGCTGCAACCACGTCTTTGCGCGTATAGTTTTCCGGCAGAACCGATCTTGCAACCGAAGTAGAGAGAGGTATTTCCGGTATGGCAACTGCTGCAGCCATATCTTTCGGCAGCTTTATATGACGTATTATCGGCTCGCCGTTTATGTATGCCGTAATAACCGCACCGCCGTATATTGCGGGAGCTGCATTATCGGGATGACCCTCAAATTCACAGGCAAGCTTAAGCATATCTTCATCGGACAACATTCCGTCAAGAAGCTTGTTTGCGGCAAATATACCGGCAAGAGCTGCCGCCGCGCTGCTGCCGAGTCCTCTGTTGAGAGGTATTCTGTTTATGCAGTGCATATTTATGAAAGGACAATTTTTGCCAGAGTATTCAAATGTTCTTCTGAAAGCACGGTATGTAAGACAGTTTTCGTCGGCCGGAATTACATCTGCACCGCACCCCTCAACTGTTACGGTATTTTTGCTTTCTGCCTGTTCTACTTCGACAGTGTTGTATAAATCGGGAATAATAATGCCTGCGAAATCGAAGCATACGCCTATGTTTGCCGATGTGGCGGGGGCGTTGACAATAATTTTTTCTGCCATGAGAATTACCTTGCTTTTGATGGAAAAGCTTTTCCTTTCATAAAAGTTGCGTCAGCATAAATATTCTTAAAAATAACAACGACATTATACTATAAAATCATTTCAAAGTCAATCGGAAGAAGTCTTCCAAAATGCAAAAACGGCATTGATTTTGCAGGAAATTATTATTAAAAACAGTTTTATCGCGGCAAAAAGGCTTACGCTTAACCTGAAACGGAACAGTACGGCGGATGTCTTTCCGCGCGTGCTGCCGTAAAATGGTTTTTGCGGATTTATCTTTTCAAAAACATGTTTTGTTACCCCTTTTCAAAAATCGTTTTTTGTGGTATAATTATACATATATAAGGTAGAAGTCGGAGCGCGTATTGATATATTGCGCAAATACGGCACAGCCTTGCAAAGGGTACGGATGCAGCAGTGAATTTGATTCATATAGGCGGAAATAAGCTTGTTTTTACTAAAAATATAATAGGTATATTTTCAGCGGCGAATGGTTTCGCCGCACTTAATTGTGCATGTGAATATATATCTGAACCGCCGTATAAATCGTACGTTGTGATGTATGACTGCGAACTTGGCGGATGCAAAGCGTATTTTACATCTTTGTCGGTAAGAACGCTTCTTTGCAGACTCAAAAAACATTCGGTTGAATTATAACAGTGAAAGGAGTGCGGAAATACTTACTGTATTTCCCGCAAATTCGGATTTGACAGATAATAATGAGCTAAAAAATTACGATCAGGATGCCATACAGGTGCTTGACGGCTTGGAGGCGGTGCGTAAGCGCCCGGGAATGTATATCGGAAGTACAGGAGAAAGAGGTCTTCATCACCTTGTTTATGAGATTGTTGACAACAGCATAGACGAGGCTCTGGCAGGCGTGTGTGATACTATAATCGTTGAGCTTTTGCGTGACGGTTCTGTAAGAGTACAGGACAACGGCAGAGGTATTCCGGTAGGCATACATCATAAAATGGGAATATCCACTTTGCAGGTGGTTCTTACGGTGCTCCATGCCGGCGGAAAATTCGGCGGCGGAGGATATAAGGTTTCGGGCGGTCTGCACGGCGTTGGTCTTTCCGTAGTTAATGCACTTTCCGACAGACTCACTGCTGAGGTCCGCAATTCGGAGGGCTACTATAAGCAGGAATATGCAAACGGAGGTGTGCCGCAGGGAGAGGTTCAAAGAATATCGGATACCACCGAACACGGAACCGTTATTACATTTCATCCCGATAAGGAAATTTTTGAAACTCTCGATTTTAATTTTGATACGCTCAATTCAAGACTGCGCCTGTTGGCATTTCTCAATAAGAACGTGAGAATTATATTCAGAGATTTGCGCGGAGAAGAGCCGATTGAAAATAATTATAAGTTTGAAGGCGGCATAATATCGTTTATCGAGTTCCAGAATAAAAACAAAGACGTAATAACGGATAAAATTCTTTATTTTGACGACAAAAAGGGCACGACAGAGGTAGAGGTTGCCATGCAGTACACCGATACTTACGTGGAAAATGTGTTTACTTATGTAAATAACATAAATACAGAGGAGGGCGGAACTCATCTTGTCGGCTACAAAACGGGTCTTACAAGAGCGGTAAACGATTATTGCAGAAAAACGGGACTTCTGAAGGACGCGGATCAGAATTTTACGGGCGAGGACGTAAGAGAAGGTCTTACAGCCGTAATAAGCGTCAAAATAGAAAATCCGCAGTTTGAAGGCCAGACCAAAACGAAGCTCGGCAATACGGAAGTGCGCCCTATCGTTGACGCGTGCACATATGAAAACGTTATGACGTTTTTTGAGGAAAATCCGGCGCAGGCAAAGACTATCGTTTCAAAAATAATTACAGCGGCAAGAGCAAGAGAAGCGGCACGCCACGCAAGAGATCTTACGAGACGTAAAAGCGAGCTTGACAGCGCGGCATTGCCGGGCAAGCTTGCGGATTGCTCCGAAAAAGATCCGTCTCAGTGCGAAATATTCCTTGTAGAGGGACTTTCCGCAGGCGGTACGGCAAAGGGCGGAAGAAGCAGACGCTATCAGGCAATACTTCCTTTGCGAGGTAAAATACTCAACGTAGAGAAAGCACGCCTTGACAGAGCCCTCGGCAATGAAGAAATACGTTCGATGATAACGGCGTTCGGCACCGGAATAGGCGCTGAATTTGATATAAAAAAGCTCAGATACGATAAAATAATATGTATGACGGATGCTGATGTAGACGGAAGCCACATAAGAATACTGCTGCTTACGTTCTTTTACCGTTATATGAAAGAACTTGTTGAACAGGGGCATATTTATATAGCGCAGCCTCCGCTTTACCTCGTTACGAAAAATAAGCAGAAGCATTATGCGTACAACGATGACGAGCTTTCTGAATTGCTTGACAAAATAGGCAGAAACGGCGCGGACGTGCAGCGATATAAAGGTCTCGGTGAAATGGATGCGGATCAGCTTAAGGAAACAACAATGGACAAGGAAACGAGAACACTTTTGAGGGTCACGGTTGACGACGCGGCGGCGGCGGATGAGCTTTTCTCACTTCTTATGGGCGAAAAGTCTCAACCGAGAAAAGAATTCATAGAACAGAATGCAAAATTTGTCGAGAACCTCGATATATGATGCGCCACGGTAAAATATTCGAAAAGGATGATTTAAAAATATGTCAGATGAAATAAAAAATGATATTACGGATAATCCGATAGATACGCCGACGGTGCATACGGGTGTTACGGATGTAAAAATTGTAGAACAGATAAAAAAGGCGTTTCTTGAGTACTCAATGAGTGTTATTGTGGCAAGAGCGCTTCCGGATGTGCGAGACGGTCTTAAACCGGTTCAGAGAAGAATTCTTTTCGGTATGTCCGAATTGGGAATTACACCGTCTACAGCACATAAAAAATCGGCGAGAATCGTCGGTGAAGTAATGGGTAAATTCCATCCTCACGGCGACAGCTCCATTTACGACGCTATGGTGCGTATGGCTCAGGATTTTTCGTATCGTGAACCTCTTGTTGACGGTCACGGTAACTTCGGTTCGG
>CAJLXE010000053.1 GCA_905210525.1 uncultured Clostridia bacterium
TCAACATTTTTTATATAATATGCAGCGTCTTCAATGGTATTTACTATGTTGACCTCTGCATATCTGAGTGCCTCAACGGCTATCGTCTGAGAATATTTGCCGGCATAATCGGAAAATATCTTGCCTATTTCAAAAAGTTGCTGCCATGCTTTTTCGTGCGGGAATCCCTCCGGAACTCTTTTTGCATTTCCGGAACCGAATACAAGCATCTTTACGCCGAGATCCGCAAGTCTTGAAAACGTTTTTTTGCAGTACGTATTGATTTTATCATAATCAACATCGTTTCCGGTAAGCCTCAAATCGGATACAACAAGACAGTTGCAGCTGTACGTTACCTTTTTATCCTGCAGTTCATCGCAAAGTTTCTTAAAATATTCCTCCGACATATTATATACGGCAGAAGCATTGATTTCCATATAATCAGCGCCTGTGTTAAATATTCTGTTATAATTTTCCGCAGGCAAACATATACCGAATTTCATTGTAATTATTCCTTTCTTGTCTAAAATTTTGTATTTACATTATCCGATATTTGTAATTACGAATTAATCCCGAGCTCGGGTATATCGCTTAGAGCATAAACAAACCGTACCGTACCGATTTCCCCACTTCCGAGCAACAAGCCGTTTTCCGTTGTCGTCCTCAATGCAATGACTTCTGTGTCGCCTAAAGATTCCAACGTTTCAAGCCTGATAATCATGTCCATCAGCCCCCGACGAAACGTTCTTGCGTTCACATCCGCTGTCTTTGGCATAATTGCTTTCAGGACTGCCATCGATAAATCGGATTCACATTCAAAACCGATTTCTTTGTTGTCAATTTTAATAACGGAGCCGTTTTCAACGGTAATAATTTTATCTTTATCCGGAATACCGTCGCAAACACGCATTAAATCAAGTCTTAGCTGTCTGCGAAGCAGATTATCCCAGACATATACCGTCAATCGCGTATTTGCTTCCGTTTTATCTGTTTCATACGCAAACAATGCATCGCTCGACAGCAAAGAATATGCAAGCTCATTATCTATCATGTATGAATCAAACGACGCCGTTTCCGATTTCGCCTGACCGCAACCCGATACCAGCAGGCAGATGATAATTGTAAGTACCGTTGATAATCTTCTCATAAAACGCACTCCAATTCAATCTTATCGCATTTTTACCGAAAGAATCCCAAAAAGCTTCCGTCTACACAAGAAACGCACGAACATTTCCGTTCGGGCGTTCTCGGTATCAATCATAAAGGTTTTATGCTCCGTACAGCATCTGTATGCCGCATCAGAAGCTTACGTGTTCTCTGAGCCATTCGGATACTTTTTCTATCGGCAGACGTATCTGCTCCATTGTATCTCTGTCACGGATTGTAACGCAATTATCATTTTCCGTGTCAAAATCAACCGTTATACAATACGGCGTACCTATTTCGTCTTCTCTGCGGTAACGCTTTCCTATGTTGCCGGCGTCATCATAATCAACCATAAATTCTTTGGAAAGCTCCGTATATATTTCGCCTGCTTTATCCGCAAGCTTCTTTGAAAGAGGCAATACCGCCGCCTTGAAAGGCGCAAGGAAAGGATGGAAACGCATAACGTTTCTTTGTGTGCCGTCGGGAAGATCTTCCTCGTCGTATGCGCAGCAAAGGAATGCAAGTGCAACGCGGTCTGCGCCGAGTGACGGTTCTATGCAGAACGGAATGTAATGCTCGTTCGTGAAAGGATCAACATATTCAAAGTTTTCTCCAGAGAATTTAGCGTGCTGAGACAAATCGTAATTTGTTCTGTCCGCTATTCCCCACAGCTCGCCCCAGCCGAACGGGAACAGATATTCTATATCCGACGTTGCCTTACTGTAAAATGAAAGTTCTTCCTTCTCGTGATCTCTCACGCGCATACGTTCTTCCTTCATATTAAGGGATTTAAGCCAATTTATCGCAAAATCCTTCCAATATGCAAACCATTCGAGGTCTTCGCCGTCCTTGCAGAAAAATTCCAGCTCCATCTGTTCAAATTCACGTGTACGAAATGTAAAGTTTCCGGGAGTAATTTCATTTCTGAACGACTTACCTATCTGACCTATACCGAAAGGTATTTTTTTTCTTGTTGTACGCTGTACATTCTTAAAGTTAACAAATATGCCCTGTGCTGTTTCCGGACGAAGATATATCTGAGCTTTTGAATCTTCCGTTACTCCCTGGAATGTCTTGAACATAAGATTGAATTGTCTTATACCCGTAAAATCGCTTTTTCCGCACTCCGGACATACTATATTATTTTCTTTGATAAATTCTTCCATCTTTTCGTTAGACCAGCCGTCGCACGCTGCGGGCTCGCCTTTTGATGCGCAAAAATCTTCAATGAGCTTATCTGCGCGAAAACGTGCTTTACAAGCCTTACAATCCATAAGCGGATCATCAAAGTTGCTCAGGTGGCCGGATGCAACCCATGTCTGAGGATTCATGAGTATAGCCGAATCCATACCCACGTTATACGGACTTTCCTGTATAAATTTCTTCCACCATGCCTTTTTGATGTTGTTCTTAAACTCAACACCCAAAGGACCATAATCCCACGTATTCGCAAGGCCCCCGTATATTTCAGAACCTGCATAAATAAAACCTCTGCTCTTGCACAAAGAAATGAGCTTATCCATTGTCAATTCAGCCATTATCAGTCACCATACCTTTTCATCAGGATTTACGCCGTACAGTATTTGAGTTTATGCGGACATTGCTATCCGTTTATTCCATATTCAACGTCGAAATCGCAAAAATATATACACGAATTATACCATATATTCACAGCGTTGTCAATGCATACGTTTGGTCGGTTGAAATTTTGTCAAAAAAACGGAGGCTTTCAAAAAGTCTCCGTTTTTCGGGAACGATATGTACCGCGAGAGTATTTGTCTTTCGGAGTACGTATCGATTATTTAAATGCAAATTTTGTAGCTCCGCCGTTTTGCTTTATCACTATCTTACCCAAAGCATTTATATTTTCAGTCGTTATTATGTTGCTTGATTCAACGTTATTTGTCTCTATTGCATAATAAGACGCATTACGTGCAACCGAGCCTTCAATATTTGTGTTATATACGGTAATATTGAAGTTTTTGCAATCCACGCCGCTGAATGTAAACTTCGCGGTTACGGTAAGCACGGTAGGCGTTTTTGTCGGAACCGGCGTTGCTGTAGGTTCGGGTGTATTGCCGGGTGTAGGCTCAACCTCAGGTGTTTCTTCGGGTACGGCAGTTTCTTCCGGCGGCATTTCCGGGCTTTGTGTAGGTTCGGCAGGTGCCGGAGACGTTTCGTCTGCCCTGTCAACCGGAACATACTTTGCCTGATTTGCTAAGGTTACGTCCAGCGTCTCGTAAATACCGTTCACAACACTGAGCTCACCTGTTTTAACGGAAACAATCGCGTTTGTGCAATTTACCGATGTAAGAATCACATCACCCTTGTCCAGATCTATATCAATCTTTTCCAGTCTGCCGATACTGTTCAATTCAATGTCTCCGTCGGATGATTTGATAGCAATCGAACCGCTGAAAAGCTGCGGCAATGTTATTACTATTTTTCGGTCTTTATTGTTTTTTCTGTCAAACAGAAGGCAAAAGCGTCTGAAAAAAAGATTCTGCGACTGCTTGTTTGTAAATGAAAACGTATTGCCGTTTTCCTCAGCCTTAAAGATATCATATTCGTTTTCAACATAATCAACGGTAACTTTGTCTACCGCATATGACTGTTTTACAAGAATATTATGTTTATCGACGTCAAGCTCTATATTTTCTATATCAGATGAAGATAACGTATATGTTTTTCCGCTGTAAGATGTATCTATGTCAAGCTTGCCGAGATCCATACCGCTTATTACATACGAAACTCCGCACATCACACAACCTATAAATAATAACGACATACCCAATGTCAGCAGGATTTTAGTTAACGGCTTCAATGTTAAAAGCCTCCTTCATCAATTTTGTAGACTGCATCGTATAAACAGCATCTTTTACGGAATTTATTATATGTACTACTATTTTAACAATAAGAGTAATTGCCGCCTTTATCACAATAAAGAATATAATCAAAATGCCTGCCGAAATAATGCATGCACCTATTTTAAATAACCCGGCAGCAAAACTTACGGATAAAAGATAAGCCGAAGGTATAAAATGCTTTAGCGTCAACGCCAAAAGAGAATAACCCGTCGTTACAATAACACCCGATATAAACACAAGTGCACATATGCACGCCGCCAGCAGTATCATTTTAAGACAGATGCCTATATCGTGCAGTACCGTAAATATCACCGGAACAAAAACCGGCTTCTTTTCTTTTTTCAGTATCAGTCTGCACAGGCAATTTACATCGCCAAATGAATCTACGGATGATTCCTCAGTATTTCCGTTTGCTATACTTTGATCTATGAGTGTTCTGTAATGGTTAAGTATTTCCGTTCTGCGTTTACTCTCCACAGAGACAAGACGCATATTCATCTTCAGCAGGAAGCGTTTTTTGGTCATATCAATTACCATCGCCTTTCTTAAGAATAATATCCCCCGAAAAGCGACTGCAAACCGGCTCGTTTTTTTGACGTATAAAATCACACTGCTTCAGAGCGCTCCGTTATCGGGGATACGATAATCATATCTACTTATTGTACAATATATACACATTTTTGTCAATTGTTTTATTCGTATTTTTTATATCACATCCATAAATTTCTAACATAAAGCAAATTATTTGTGCGTCCCGTTTCAACGCCGAACTGTTACTTACATTAATTTATTGAAAATATTTTGCCGTCGGAAAATTTCACAGCTTAATCCAGTATCTTTTAACAAAAATATTTTCTTCCGGATCCAACAATTTGTTTTCAAGAACACCGCCGTTTTTAAGAATTACCTTTTCGGATGCATAATTATCCTCATCGCAAACGCAAAGAATCCTGTCAAAACCGTACTGCTTTGCAATAGTAAGTCCCTGCTTCAGAATCTCTGTTGCAAATCCACGGTTTCTTTCGGACGGACGAACCGCGTATCCGATATGTCCGCCGTAATTCATAAGATATTCCGTCAGTTCAAATTTCAGGCTAAATACTCCGATCAGCACTTTTTTGTCGTAACAAAGGTAAAAATTCTCCCGAACATAGCCTTCAGGCAGATTTTTCCCCGTGTGTCTGTTCTGCATCCCCGTCAACCACAAATCAAAATCTTTATAATTTCCGATACCTATGCACGTACCACCGTTCTTTTCCGTTTCATCATAAAAAGATAACACATCACTTCTGTTCAGAGCAGTCGGCAAAATAAAATCCATAAAACAACCTTCGCAAATTCCGAATTTTATGTGCAATTATACTATAAACGCGCCTCTTCCCGTGCGGTGTTGAATTGTGTCGCGATGCAAAACAGAGAGTACTCATCCGAATACAGCTATCACTTCGCACAAGAGCATTGATTTTCATCCGTTATCTCGCCTCAGACATAATATTTGCAAAAAATATTTTATGTTTTCATCACTGAACACAATATAAGGTACAGTTCTTATAACATATAATGCAAATAAACAAACAACCCACCCGCACCTGATCGCCCCGGAGTAGTCGGTCTTTTCGGCAAAGCCCGTCGTTTACAACGTCATCCGTCGATACCGCAAAGCAAGAAGCTGCATGAAAATTTTTCGACGCTTTACGTTTTTTATAAAACACTTGACATAATGCAAAATTGGATATATAATTTTTTTGATGATTGTTGACATTTTTTAATAATCATTTTAAGGAGGCAAAAATGAAAAAAACAACTTCAATCGCATTTCTGCTCTGCATTGTATTGGCTATGATGTTTTTAACAGCTTGCAATAATTCGGACATCACGAGCAGTCCAAGTCCAAGCACCGTAAATGACCCCAATAACCAAAATACAGACAAAAAAGACATTTATACCACATCAAACGATATCATTAAATCAATACTTAAAATTGATGTCGAACCCAGAGATGAAGGTGAATATAAAAACAAAAATACAACATACAAATACAACAAGGACAGACAGCTTGTCAAGGTCACATTTTTATTTTTAATATCAACATCAACTTATACTGTTTCGTATAATAACGAGGGAAAAATATCAACAATAGATATATCAGGCAGCATCACGAAAGATAAGATAAACTTTGAATACGACAGCGCCGGTAAAATGACAAAACTTATCAATTCAAAAGACGGTAAGGAAGTCGAATATTACGACATTACATATAACGAAAATGAAAAAACAGTCACGCTGAACAGCTCCGCAAATCTTTGCACCATAATGAACTATAATGAAGGTTGGATGTTGACCCGCGCTGAAATTTTCAATGCGGACGGCAAACGTGAAAGCTGCAGTACTTATGAATACGACGAGAACGGTAATCTCACAAAACTGTCAGACTACGACGCTGACGGCAAGCTTAAAGATTACGGCTTTTACGAATATGATGAGAACGGTAATTGTACAAAAAACTCATACTACTTTTACGATGATTACGGCACTTTAATCTCTTAACATAACTTCTGATATACAGTTATAATCAAAGGCCCAAACAAGCCGCCGATTTCAAACAAAAATCCGAACATTTTTCCATTTGGTGAATGTTCGGATTTCTTATTTATTCTGCAACCATGCAAGCCTGCTTGTCAACATACTCCGCTTCCCGTGCGGGAAGCACGTGAAATCATCGTACTTTCCGCACTCATTCAAATACAATATGCACTTCCGCAAGCATACGGCTTTTGCCATATTGTTTTCTTCATTTTGCCTTTCCTGTTTAATCAAGTGCAATTATTGTAATCATGCAGTCAAACGAATCAAGAATTGTATTATATTTTTCCTGCTCGAAAGCGAACTTGAGAGTAACCTGTGTATCCTTAGCGTTATATATTCTGTTGAACACAAATGACTGCTGAATATTTCTCGCTTCCATTTCGCCGCCATGATGTTGTGTACGTGTAAGGCGTTTACAAAGATCATCATCATAACCGTCTGTCATAACAACGCAAAACTGACCGTCACTGTTGGAACTTACCGCAATTGATCCGCTTATGCACACGTTATATGTATGTCCTTTTTTGAGCGTTATAGTATTTCTGCTGCAGGACACAAGACCGCCGCTGCTGAGCTTTTCATAAAAAGAAGGATATGCATTACCTCTCTGAAGAAAAATACGTGGTAAGCCGCCGGTACCATAAAACCATCCTGTACAAACACCATCTTTGCCATCGGCACCTTTTTCACCGGGATCGCCTTTTTCGCCGTCAAGTCCTGCCGCTTTCACACCGGTGTCGGTCGTTCCGATCCACCAGTTTCCGTTTTCACCGATGAAAGGCGTATCGCCGTCTTTTCCGTTCTTACCGTCAAGCCCCTTCAAAGCGGAAAGATCATACAGATTCAACCATATTTCATCGCCGCTGTAACGCCATTGTAGGGTATTCTTGTCCACGCGGAATTCAGGCGTTTTTCCGTTTACCCCGTCCTTACCGTTCTGCCCTGCCGGACCTTTGATATCAGAAAGTGCAACAAGATTCTGCCACTCTTCGCCCTCATATCGCCACTGTATGTAGGAAGCCGATCTTTTTACCTCAATGGTTTTACCGTTAATTCCGTCTTTACCGTCGATTCCGTTCTTACCGTTGACACCGTCTTTACCGTCGATTCCGTTCTTACCGTTGACACCGTCTTTGCCGTTCAAGCCGTCTTTGCCATCAACGCCATCTTTGCCGTCAACGCCGTCTTTACCGTCGACACCGTCCTTACCGTTTTGCCCGTTGCTTCCGTCAGCACCTTTTTCTCCCGCGGCGCCTCTGAGCTCATCAAGAGTCACAAGATCGTGCCACTCTTTCTCACTGCTGTATTTCCATTGAATAGTCGTGCCGTTGTTCCGTACCTCAGGCAATTCCACAGTGCTTTCCGACGCATTGTTGCATTTTGCAAAAAGAACAATGCAAAGTACCAGAAGAACGCCGCACAGCGCCAGAAGCGTACCTACCAATAATTTCTTACTGCTTTTCATATTGTTTTCTCCGTTTCAAATGATATTACGGCATATTTTTACGCCTACACTCACGCCGTAAATGAACGTAGGTTAATTTGTTTATGCTTTGTCAATATCTTTTCTATTATATATCCGCAAACAGATAAGCTTTTATTTTCAATGCCTTTGTCCGATATACAATGTATCAGTTCAGCGCAATAATTTTGATATTGTAGCTTGCTCCCGACAGCTTTGTGTTCGGATTTGCAGTAATAAATTTATACATGAGTACAATATCTTCCTCTGCCGTACATATGTGATTGAACGAAAACGGAATCCATACCAGTGAATTGGTCGGGTCGTCAGTATACATTTGAATCAATGTAGCAACGACACTTTCTCCGGAATAGCCGTCATCCAACGCCGCCGAGTACCGTCCGTCACAGTCGGAATATATACCGATCGTACCGCTGAATGTTATACTGTATGTATGACCCTTTTTCAATGTAACGGTTCGCGCATTCAGATTACTGTCAAAAAGTCCGCCCGAATTTGATTTTTGCCGCAACACAAGAGGCTGATTAAATGAAACACCGCCACCGCTCCATGACGCATAAAAATATCCCTCACTCGTTCCGTCTTTACCGTTTTCTCCGGGCTTTCCTGCATCGCCCGTTTCACCTTTATCTCCTGTCGCCTTTACACCGAGCGAATTCCATGTTGCGCCGTCATCGTATGAAACATACCAAATATTATCGTTGCCTATCTTAAGTTGAGGAGTTGTACCGTTCTTTCCGTCAATACCGTTTTGCCCGTTTTTGCCGTCAAGTCCCTTCAAAGCGGAAAGATCATACAAATTTAGCCATATTTCATCGCCGCTGTAACGCCATTGCAAAGTATTCTTGTCCACGCGGAATTCAGGCGTTTTTCCGTTTACCCCGTCCTTACCGT
>CAJLXE010000054.1 GCA_905210525.1 uncultured Clostridia bacterium
CGCATAGACGGCACGACCGTTACATTTAAGTTGAAAGCGGGTGCGGGCGGCAAGATGTTCGGCAGCGTTACGGCAAAAGAAATTTCGGAAGAGTTGAAAAAACTTTATTCGATAGACGTGGACAAGAAAAAGATAAATCTTCCCGTTGCCGTGGCAGGTACGCCCGCACAATCGTGATCGTCCGTACACGGAGGAATAATATATCTCTCCGTTTCATTGTCGTAATAGCTCACTCTCTCGCCCTGGCCTACCGGGTCTATCGCAAAAACTATAAGTCCCGCCCTCGCCAGCGTATCGCAGGCAGACTGATACTCAGGGTAATGTCTTGCGTCATCCGCGTGACCGTGCAGAAACAATACCGCCGCACTCGGGCCTTTAAGTCCGTGAGGAATATACATCGACCCTGTAACATACGTCCCTCTGCGTGAACAGAAAATTATATTCTCCATATCGTAAAATTCATATTTTTTAACCGAAGTTATCTCTGCATTAAGCGGCGCCTTGTCCCATGCTATTCCGCCGATACCGTTTATGAATTTTTCACGTTGTTCTTTTTTATATGCGTCAATCTTCTCTTTGACGTACAATTCCGAGCGCCTCTTTTTTGCAGCGTCAAAATAATTCTGTGCTCTTCCGTAAATGTGATCTCTTAACTGCGTATTCATGCAGTAATAATAGCGCACGGCGTTTTCCGGCATTAATTCTATACTCATAATTTCTGCTCCTTATTATTAAGAATAAGCTTGTTTCAACGTCTGTTTTCCGACGAGCGTTTCTTTACAATTATAAGTATTATTACACATATAACTATAACCGCAAGCGCCGCCGCCACAAACATGAATACCGTTATTCCCAAACCGCCTATACTGAACATAACGTTCTCGGTCATAACTTTCCATATGGAATCCCTTTCTCTGGTTACGCGGACTTTATACTGCATAACATTGCCGTTTTCCGACGTTACCGTTACGGTAATCACGTTTTCTCCGAACGCAAGATTTGTATCCGAAATCCTGAAAGTTGCTTTTTCGTGCGCCGTTTTTATTATCGGAACAAACTTGCTTACAGTCTGATCAACCGTCATCGTATAATTCAGTTTATTGGGATCGAATTTTTCATTAAAGCTTCCGTTTTCCGAACCGAATATTTCAAGATATGCGTTGCTTGAACCTGCGTCACGGATTATATTTATATTGTATTCCGTAAACGTTCCGTCCTCCGCCGTAACAATTACCGTTATAACATTTTTGCCTACCGCAAGGACTTCATTTTCGCGTTTTATCTCAACGCTTGCTTTTTCGTCATTGGCAGATGCCGTAACCTCAGCCACAGCCGTACCGTACGGAACATCTATTGTAAAATCGGTTTTTCCCGAAGCAATATCAAGTTCTTCTCCCATAACCGTTATAGACGAAGCAGAGCTGTCTCCCGACAACAAAGCCCTCATAACATTTATTCTGTAATCCGTTACGGAGCCGTCCTCGGCAACAACGCTTATCACAAACGAATTGATTTTACCCGCTTCAAGCATTTTATTTCCCGCAATCATTACATTTGCATACGGACTGTTGGTTACGTATTCAAACGTCATTTCGGTTACATGATATCCAACCGTCATGTTGTATTCGGTAACAAGCGGATCAAAATCAATTTCTCCGCTGCTCGGCACAAGCTTTGAAAGCGTGGAATCGCTGTCTTTTTCCGAACGCACTACCGTAACAGTATATACGGTCTGAGAACCGGTTTCTGCGGTTACAGTTATTTTATATATGTTTTCGCCTACTTCAAGTTCCTCGGGACCTTCAAGAATCCCCGAAGCACCCATATGATTTGTTTTGTATATAAACTCAGCCTTGTCTGTAATATACGGTACGGTCACACTGTAATTCAATTCATCGGGTGAAAATTCCGGTTCTGTGTCCGCCCCTTTTACTTCTAAGCCCGACAGCGACGAATCCTCCGAAATAACATCTCTGTACACCTTTACCGTGTACACTGCAGTTTCATTGCCGCTTTCGGATATTACCTTTACTGTAAATATGTTTTCTTTGCCTGCTTCAAGTATTTCGGGTTTACTCAATTCCACTGTCGCAAACTTATGAGACGTGCTGTAAACAAGCTCTATCGATTCCACCGAATACGGAATATATACACTGTACACTACCGTTGACGGATCAAAAGCAGGTTCGATTTCAAAGCCTTTCACTTCAAGATTTTTAAGCGCCGAATCATCAGAAGCAAGCATTCTGAATACGGTTACTTTATAAACCGCCGTTGACGCGTCCTCAGCCGTTACTGTAATCGTATACACGTTTTCTTCTCCCGCCGCAAGCTTTTCGGGTCCCGAAAGAACCGCTGTGGAATATTTTCCGCCCAACGTATATTTTAATGTAATAACATTCACAGAGTACGGAACTTTTATTGAATAATTTTTGGCTGTCGGTATAAATTCAATAAGCCCCTCACTGTCCTCAAGAGATTTAAGTGAAGTATCCGATTCTATTTCTCTGTACGATATTCTGAGCGTATATATACCCCTGCTTCCGTTTTCCGCAGTAACGGTTATCGTAAATATATTGACCTTATCCTTGGAAAGATTCACATCTCCTTCAAGAACAGCCGAAGCGTATTCGCTGCTTAACGTAAATCTTATATCCGCCTTTGCCACTCCGAGCGGTACTCCTATATCATATTCGCGGATATCTGGATCAAACGTAAAGCGCGTACCGCCCACTTCAAGAGACGACAAAGTTGTATCGTCAGACTCAAAAGCACGTGTAACGTTTATTATGTAATATGTCTTGCTGTTGTCCTGTGCAGTAACCGTCAATGTAAATACATTGACCTCTCCGGCTTCAAGCTCATCGTTGCCTGTAATATATACATTTGCATAAGGATCGGCAGTTTCCCAGTCAAAGCTTATAGCCTTGATTTTGTATCCGACCGTTATATTGTATACCGTAACCTCGGGATCAAATATCTCGTCAAATTGCCCTACCGACGGTGTAAGCGATTTAAGTGCAGAGTTACCCGAAGCCGCCGTTCTTGTTACGTTTATCGTATATGTTTGTACCGAACCGTCCTGTGCCGTAACTGTTATTATAATTTTATTTTCACCAACAGAAAGTTTTTTGTCGCCTTGAATACTTACAGTTGCATTATTGTCATTTTTTACCGCTTCAACGGTCACAGCCGTAACAGAATACGGAACAGTTACCGTATATGAAAAGAGTGACGGGCTGAATTCTTCCGGGAACGGATATCCCTTTACGGAAAGCGATTTAAGAGTGCTGTCTGTCGTTGGAGCTTCCCTTATTACCTTTACCGTATATGTTTTACTTTCGTTGTTCTGTGCTGTAACATCTACATAAAATATGTTTTCGCCTACCTTAAGAATCTTTTTGCCGTCTCCGGAAACGGTTGCCGCTATATGGTTGGCAATACCTTTTATTTCTATGCTGTCCGCTTCATATCCGACGTTTACAGTATAAAACAGGTTCGACGGGCTGAACGACGGTGACAAAGACGATTTGCTTACCGTCAGAGACTTAAGTGCATTATCGGTTGAAGGTGCTTCGCGCGACACTGTAATTTTATAAACCTTTACATTGCCGTTCTGAGCCTTCACTGTTATAGTGATTTCGTTTACGCCTACAACAAGCTGTTTGTTTATAACGCCGCCGACAGGAGTTGCGCTTGCCGCAGAATCATTCAATGTATAATTTATTTTAACAGAGCTTACCGTGTAAGGAACAAGAACTATATATTCCGTTGTATTCTTATTGAACGACGGCGTAAGTTTTCCGTTGTTTATTGTCAGTGATTTGAGAGTGTTGTCTGATGACTGCTGTCTTGTAACAATTACGGTATATGTTTTCTTTTCGTTGTTCTGTGCCTTTACCGTTATTGTAAAAGTATTCTTTCCTACCGCAAGTGTTTTTGCGCCGTCTCCCGAAACTGTTGCCGCCGCATGATTTTTTACAGCTGTGAGAGTTATTGACGTTGTTGTATAAGGAACATTTACATTATAATTCAGAACAGACGATGAAAATGCGGGCGAAAGTGTTCCCGTATTTACTGTCAACGATTTAAGCGTATTATCCTTTGACGGTGCCGATTTTACTACTTTTATTCTATATATTCTGACGTCTCCGTTCTGTGCCGTCACCTTTATTTCAAAAACTTCTCCGCCTGCTGCCGAAAGAGTTTTTGTTCCCGTGCCTTCCACTGTTGCCGTATCGTGATTCTTTACCGCATTAATTGTTATGGTTCCTGTTATATAAGGTATGTTTACCGTTATATAATCGGTTTTTGACGGGCTGAAATCTTCCGTAAACTTATATCCCGATACCGAAAGCGACTTCAATGTGTTATCCGTACACTTCTGACGCGTTACAGTAACGGTATATGTTTTTGTTGATCCGTCCTGAGCCTTTACCGTAATGCTGAACGTCTTTGTTCCGACACTAAGCGAAAGCGCTTTGCCTATATCGCCCGAAACAGTTGCCGCGCTGTGATTTGCTCCGGCACTTATGGTTATGCTTGTCACGCTGTACGGTACGCTCACCGTATAGGATAACTGTGACGAACTGAATGACGGCGAAAGCGTTCCCGTGCTTACGGTCAAAGACTTAAGTGTGTTGTCATTTGACGCCGCCGCTCTGGTTACGGTTACCGTGTATGTTTTCTTTTCGCCGTTTTGAGCCGTTACCGTTATTGTAAAAGTATTCTTTCCTACCGCAAGCGTTTTTGCGCCGTCTCCCGAAACTGTTGCCGTTGCATGATTCTTTGCCGCCGTAAGCGTTATTGACGTTGTGGTGTACGGCACGTTTACATTATAATTAAGAACAGACGATGAAAATGCAGGCGAAAGCGTTCCCGTGTTTACTGTCAGTGATTTCAATGTGTTATCCGTGCATTTTTCTCTTGTTACCGCAACGGTATATGTTTTTTCGGTTCCATCCTGAGCCTTTACCGTAATTTTGAACGTCTTCGTGCCTACGTCAAGCGAAAGTGCTTTGCCTATATCGCCCGAAACAGTTGCCGCGCTGTGATTTGCCCCGGCATTTATTGTTATGCTTGTCACGCTGTACGGTACGCTCACCGTATATGATAACTGCGCCGGACTGAATGACGGTGAAAGCGTTCCTGCGCTTACAGTCAAAGACTTAAGCGTGTTATCATCGGAATACAATTTTATTATATTTATTGAAGTACTGCCGGCGGTAACATTTGCCGCGGGTATTTCCTGTATCGAAGCATTATTCGCAACAATGCCTGTCATCGAGAACGAAGCCGTTCCTATCTGAGCTCCCGACTTCACTTTGAACTTTACCGTATATAAAAGCGTTTTCCCCGAAGGTACAAATGAAGATTGCTCCAGAGGGTCTCCCGCAAACAAAGCTCGAAGCGTTCCGTCGGACAATTTCATTATATTGCTGTCCGAATTTGAAGTCTTATAGTCGGCATTATATGAAACATACTCAAGCAAAGATGAATTGTATTTCATATCAAAATCAAACGACGAAATACTTCCGCCTTGAACGTTTACACTTATTTTAAGATCAAACGTATCCCCCTGCTTTGCATATTCATCTGTTTCAAGCAAAAAAGTCACCTTCATGGTATCAGCCATGGAAGGTTGTACAAATTTTACGGAAAATAAGCAAAAAAATGCCACAACAGGCAAAATTGTCAATAAAAGTCTTTTTTTCATACACTACCCCGTTTTAAGTATATTTAAATTGTAGCAAATCAGAGTTATTTTGTCAATAGCGCAAGCCCATTTTATTTGATTCACACGTTCCGCATACAACAAAAATCATCTGCAATTCATTATGATATCACAAAATGGGGGGTTTACAAAAGCCCCCCATTTACATTCCGAATATATTTTCAAAGCAAACAATGCATCGGATTATACGTTTTCGGTTTCGAGAACCTGCTTCATTTCCTCAGCCTGCTCGGCTTTTTTGTTTACCTCTTCAGGATCATGATAAGTATTTACAACTCTCTTCATAGCGTCTTTAACCGCCGTATATTGCTTATCGTTTTCAACAGATTCCACCGCGTGCTTTAATATAACAAGCTTTTGTTCGATATCTTCGCGTGTGAGCGGCTGATCTTTTTCAACGAAAATCATGCTGTTGTCTGTTTTTGTGAGAGTTTCGGTCTTCATGAGAAGTTCCTCATAAAGCTTTTCGCCCGGACGCAATCCTACTTCAACAATATCGATATCCTTATACGGAACAAAGCCCGAAAGTCTTATCATATTTTCGGCAAGATCTATGATTTTAACAGGCTTGCCCATGTCAAGCACGAACAGTTCACCGCGTTTTGCCATAGCGCCTGCCTGTATAACAAGCTGGCTTGCCTCCGGAATCGTCATAAAGTAGCGGATTATACGTTTATCCGTTACCGTAACGGGACCTCCGTGTTCTATCTGTCTTTGGAAAAGAGGTATTACCGATCCATTTGAACCCAGAACATTACCGAAACGAACTGCCGCAAAAGAAGTTTTGCTGTCAGTGCGGCACTGTATTACCATCTCGCACATACGCTTTGAAGCGCCCATTATATTGGTAGGATTAACGGCCTTGTCGGTAGATATCAATATGAACTTCTTTACATTATATTTCTCGGCAGCATTTGCAGTGTTGTATGTACCGAGAATATTGTTTTTTATAGCCTCGCATGAGCTGTGTTCCATAAGAGGAACGTGCTTATGCGCCGCAGCGTGAAATACTATGTCAGGACGGTATGTTTCAAATATACAGTCAAGACGTCTTGCGTCCCTTACAGACGCAATTTCAACTGCAAGATTCAGTTTGTCGCCGTATTGATACAAAAGCTCCTGCTGTATGCTGTAAGCATTATTTTCGTAAATATCCACTATTATGAGCTGTTTCGGATTGCATTTGGCTATTTGACGGCACAGCTCGCTTCCTATTGAACCGCCTCCGCCCGTAACAAGAACGGTTTGTCCGGAATAATAGTCCTTTGCTTCATCGTCGTTTATAACGAGAGAATCTCTGAACAGGAGGTCTTCTATCTTTATTTCACGCAAGGTACGTTTGGCACCGGGCTGCTCGGCTTCTCTTACCGGTGTATCGTATATTTTTACGGTGCAGCCTGTCTTGCTGTAAAAACTGTACATTTCCCGCGCTTCTTCCGACGAAAGCTTAGGAAGAGCTATAAATATTTCCTGAACAGGAAGATTCTTTATTATATTCAACGCTTCATCGCCGCTTTTATACACTTTGAGACCGCACATAAGCGAGCCGACCTTCGTGTTGTCTTTATCTATGAAGCAAATAGGTTTGTAACGTGAATTGTGGCTGTAAACGAGTTCATCCGCAAGAAGCGCGCCGATCTGCCCCGCACCCACGATAGCCACACCTATTTTGTTTATTTCATTTACATTTACGTTGAGACGCTGATATCTCATCTGATATAAGAATCTCAACGCAAGCGTAAGAACGTCAAAAAGCGCAACAAGCATTATGCTTTGCCATATGCCTATGTATATATCGATTTTGGCTGAAACAATTCTTGTCAGCAGTAAAGCGGCAACGCCTCCCACAATGTCCGCAAACATCATGGTGAGAAACACTTTTGTATTGGCATATCGCCATATGTTGTTATACACGCTGAAAAGCAGTCTTGAAAGCATTATAAGAATTAAAAATACGCCTGCATTCAGTATGTATATAGATTCATCATTGCCTCCGCTCCAGGAAAACTTTGAAAGAACAATAAAAAGTATATATACACACAAAAAGCACGCTATATCTATAAAGAATAATGCACATTTTCTTTTCGTTATGCATGATGTTCTGTTATTATGTTCCGAATTTATATTTTCCACCTTAATTACTCCGTTGTAAAAATTATATCAATGCGCGTCCGAACACGGGCTTTACGACATAACGCCGTGTACGACAATAAAAAAGCACGGCGTTTTTACAGCTTAGCAGTACCGCCGCTTTGGGATGCGAATCCGGTTAACATCCGATTCAGATGTTTAATGCAAAACGGATTGCAACATAATTTGCGCTATCGTCTTATAATTATACATTTTTTCGGTACGTTTGTCAATAGCAAAAAACACGTTTTATATTCGTTGGCATCGCCCGCCTTTACAGAATAACAAACACTGTAAAGCACGGATTTTTCCGTATAATTTTTGCAATAAGCTTCGTATTGGAATCCTTGTCTACGTATTTATCGGCGGAACAATCATCGTTTGCCGTGTCTATTCACAGAGTTGTCTGCGAGGCCGAGCTGCACGGCAATTTTCTTCATGGCGTCAAAGTACATAGTGCTTTTTTCGTTTGAAAGCAGAAAGAGCATCAGAAAAAGCTGAGCGTAAGCTGTCACTATAAAAGCCGCCGCGTATATACGTACCGATAAAATGTACTGTGCGGAAAGCAACGAATAAAGTTGTTCGGTAAATGTTTGTATTATCATAATAACGCTTCCCAATATAGGCAGATAAGCCAACGTTCTGATTCCCTGGTATATTGTCCATACAAAAAGCGCCATCACAAGCAATGCTGCAAGATTTGCTATTGAAAACGGTAATACACCTTGCAAAACACAATAATATTCCGTCGCAACAGCAAACACTCTTGTCAAAAACCACGCAAGCACTATTATGCCGGTGAATTTTTTTGCTTCCCGTATTTCGGGGTGTTCATTAAAAAGCTTTGTTATGAGCACTTTTTTCTTTTGCTGAATTTCTTTTGACATAATTGATTACCGTCCCTTTCCGATATTGCAAGTCCGCGTTTCAATAAAATTTTCCTTGGGAAATAATTACTTTGATTTTATTATAACATAATTCTTCCTTGAAAAATAACAACAGAGAATTATGTTTCAATAAAATCTTCCTTGAGAATTAAT
>CAJLXE010000055.1 GCA_905210525.1 uncultured Clostridia bacterium
ATCATATTAAGGTGTTGTTATAAATTAAATTTTATGGTAAAATATTAGCGTATAAAATATTTACTAAAGAAGGGATGAAGTTTTTATGTTAAAAATAAATACGGCAGTATTTTGTAACAATCCCGAGCGTATTCTGACACTGCATGAGCACGACTGTCATCAGATAATATGCTATTATTCGGGAACAGGTAGTTTGTATGCAAACAACAGGTATTACAATATAAACCATGGTACGGTGGTTTATATTCCGCCTAAAATGTCGCACAAGGATTTTGTGAGAAACAAAGATCTGCAATATATAAGCATATTGTTCGATTCGGATGAACCTATATTTGAAAATAAATTTATAATTGTTGACGATAATGCCCATATGGATTTATATAACGAAACAAGACAGGTGGCAGTGTATAACCAACTGGGAGATAAGTACAGCGATTTAAGAGATATGATGTTCAAAATTGTATGCACTAAAATAGTTGCATTCTCAAAGATGAACAAGGATGAAAGATCTGTACACGAATACCAGACTACTATAATAGAGAATATTGCAAAGTCAGATTTTACGGTAAATGATTTTATGGAAAGTCAGCCTCTCACGCGCTCCAATGTAAGCAGAAAATTCAAGGCTGTTACAAAGGGTACAACAAAGCAGTTCTTTGACGAACAAAAGATAGAATATGCAAAACAGCTTATAATGAACGATGAGGAAAATACTGCGGATTCGGAAAAAATCGCAAAAATGTGCGGATATGATGAGCATTACTATTTTTCAAGACTCTTCAAACAGCGTACGGGCATGACGATTGCCGAATTCAGAAAAAGAAAATAACGAAAGCATAAATTCTTTTTCTGTATATAAAACGCTGTAAGCTTGTTCACTGTGTAAGACGGCTTTGTATTGTCATATGGCTTGATGCTGAATTGATATTGTAAGGGTAAGCATATATGAAAAACGGAGAATATTTTTTAACATACAGGTACACCAACGCATCTGTTGAGATAGTCGTTATGGCGGGAGATTTTGAGGCGTATAAAATAGATATATGTAAAATGCTCAGAATATCTCTCAAAAGACCGTGGCAGGCAGAACGTATGGCATATGACATGATAGATGTTGCGGATGAAAACGGTATAATAACGGTTTTGCTGGAAAATTCTGTCATGATGACAATGCTTACGGTTTCGCTTGCTCCGGACGGCACACTGTCTGTTGAAACGGAATGGAAAAACACATCCGGAGAGGAACTTAAAGACGTAATGCTCGGAATATCAATTCCTATAAAGGCAGCGGATGCGCAAAGAATAATAATACCGTCTGTATGCTATGATGAAGGATTGACCGAAAACGGCGACTTCAAATGCGAATATCTTTCCGGCGGAGGATTCGTTGCGGAAGAGCATCGCTTGCCCATTCCGTTTGTGTGTGTGAATACGCCCAAAAAAACAGGCGGAAATTCTTTGGCTTTGTTTTCCGTTCCGTCAAAATGCACCCTTAACGAGGAATTTGACAACGAATGGAGCATAGGCATAGTTAAAGAAGAAAACGACGTAAACATGGTATTGCTTTCGGGCGGTGTGATGGTAAACGGTCAAAGAGATTTTGTTTACGGAGGAAAAAATCAAAATATACCGTATGAGAGAGGCTATTTTGATATGCCTGCCGATACGGAGGTAGTTAAAAAGTTCTTTGTATACAGTTGGCAAGCGGACAAAGCAAGTGAAGAATTTGATAAGGTACTTCATAAAAGCTTTGATTTGTTCAATCCCGATCATGAAATCCGGACAAGCTATAACGATTTTCTTAAATATAAAAGCATAGCGCTTAAAAACAGATATGTTGAAAGCGATAATTTTGCAGGCTATGTGAAAAAACTTTCCGAAGTACATGAAGACATGCACTATACCACGATGAGTGACGGATGGACTATTGATAATATCGCTGCAGCATGGTGTGATGCACTGAATTCGTTACAGCTCAGAAAGCGCGAAGGAATAATGCGTGCGCGCAAATGCGTAGATTTTTATATAAATTCAAGCAAATATAAAAAACGCGGTTTGAGACAGCTTTATTTTGATAATGCGGCTATGCAGTGGCGATACTCTGCACAGGACGATATTATTTCATCATGTGAATTGGGACTTATGGCGTCGTATCTTGCAGATATGATTATACTGTTCAGAGATCATTGCCTTGAAATTCCGGAAAGCTGGAACGAGGCATTTGAGGATACCTGCGATTTTCTGTGCCTGCTAAGAAAGATGACTAAAGAAGGTATGTATCCGCGTTACTGGACGCCGGACGGCTCTGTTGGCGAAACTGATACGTCAGCGTTGGGAGTTACGTGCGTGAGTGCTCTGGCAAAGGCATATATGATTACAGGCGAGCATTTGTACATTACGATAGCGGTTAAAGCGCTTGTAAAATACTATGAGTGTATGATACTCCGCAACAAGCTTTTTGTAAAAAAGAAAAAGAAAGTCGGAGAAGAAGTCCTTTGCTACGATAAGGACGCATATGTTTATTTTATGAATGCGGCTTTTGATTGTTTTGCGGCGACACAGGATGAAAAATTGCTCAAAATGGTATCAGCGGCGGCTGAAGTGCTTATGACATATGTAAATTTTGTTTATTACCCGCTTAAACGTGATTCAAAGCTTAATAAAATGGCTTTTGATATGAGAGGTCTTTCATATGCTTCACGTTATGATCATGCATTGAATGTAATTTTTCCTTCGTACGAAATAAAAACAACGGGAGATATAACGGGAAATGCTATGCTCAGAAAAATCGGTGATATTACGATAAATGCCGTGACTCAGCTTGCTTCCTCAGGAGACGGAGAGTACGGATTGATAGCGGTTGGCGAGCAGCCGGAGGCGTTTTATATGTCAAATTGGTCTGCTTGCGCAGATCGTGATGAGTGGCGCGGCGGGTACGGAGAATTGAACAGCTTGCGTTCTCTTACATGGTCTTTCAGACAGGTTCTTAAGCTGTCAAACATAAATATTATATGAGAGTACACAATGAAAATATATGCTGATGTAAATACAACAAAAAAAGATTATATAAGTTTTCAGAAACACCATATTCTGAAATTTGTGTGGATATATGTACTTGTCGCATTGCTTGCGGCACTGATACTGGTTATGCTTATAAAGAGTAAAAACAGTACAGGTGAAATAAATGTTCTGTATGCAATGTGCTTCGGAATAGTGTGCGTGCTGTTTGTATATATGATACTGAACAGCGTTATACGCATAATAAGATCTGCAAAAAAAGAAGAAGCAAAACCGATGTTTTCATATACGTTTACGAAAGGCGGCGTACATTGCGAAAGCGGCGGCAGAAGCTTTGATTTGCCGTGGACAAACGTTTATAAAGTTACTGAAACAGAACCCATGTTTTTGGTATATATCAATAAGGATTCTGCTTTTATAGTACCCAAGCGTTGCTTTAAATCGGAAGAAGACATTTCAGAATTCAGAAGCAACCTTTTGTTTGCTCCGCGTAAAACTTCAAAAAAGAAAGCTAAAAAATAAATATACATAAATAAAGCTTTGATTTAATAGGGCATAGACAACATGGTTCTTTAAACAGCTTGCGATAATTAAAGAAAGGACGACACTTCTTATTATGAAAAAGAAAAAAATAATATTGATTGTACAGATATTATGTGTGGCGGTATTTTTGCTTGCGGGAACTAAAATTGTACTTTATTTTATAGAATCACATAATGCTTCATCAAACTTTGAAAATTTGGAGAATGAAGTAAAAACGCCTCCGCCGGGTTGGCAGCGTCCTACGCCTCCGCCGGCTGAAGATTCTCCCGAACCGACGGAAGAACCGGAGCCGACGGAAACTCCCGAACCTACCGAAACACCGGAGCCGATAGAAACTCCGACACCTACGCCTACACCGACACCTAAACCTACACCTAAACCTACACCTAAACCAACTCCCTCGTATACGGTAAACGATGCTTACGGTGATTTATATAATAAAAACAACGATATGGTCGGCTGGATAAAAATAGGAGGCACAAACATTAATTATCCTGTTATGCAGACTAAATCAGATCCGACTTATTACCTGCATCGTAATTTTGATAAAAAGGATGACAGACACGGAGTGCCGTATATTGAGGCAGGTTGCACAATAGGAATATCGGATAACGTTATAATCAACGGTCATCATATGACAGACGGAACAATGTTTTCACATCTTGTTTCGAGGTATGTATGGCAGAAATACAATTTTTATAAGAATCATAGATATATATACTTTGATACATTTGAAGATGGCTGGGGTACATATGAAATTTTTGCTGTATGCAAGGTCAGATTGGATGACAGCAGTTTTAAGTTCTATGAGTTTACCGACGCAAAAAACGAAGCTGAATTTAACCGCTATGTTTCCAAATGCAAGTCAAAGTCTCAGTACAATACCGGTGTAACACCTGTTTACGGGGATAAGCTCATTACACTTGTTACTTGCGAAGGCTCAAATAAAAATTTGCGTGTTATTGTGGTGGCAAAAAAAGTTGCTTAAATGTTTGGCTTAAACAAAATAGGAACGCTTTGTTTCACAGAATTTTAATATTTCGCGGCGCATAGGCTTTCTCTTTGAATCGAGAGAAACAATGTGCGTCGTTTTTTGATGAAACATAAAAAGCAAAGTTATAAGTAATAAACGGGACAGTAAATTTTGTTAAGCATTTATAATGAACTGTTTTGCCTGCATATGCCTGTTTATATGGCTGTTTTACAGTTTTGCGGTACATTTTTGCGGGTAAAGCTAATTTTTACTTGACTTTTATTGAAAAAAGTTGTAAACTATATACATATTTATTGGTAAAGGAGAACCCGACATGAAAGTTATAGTATGCAAGGACTCAGAGCAGCTCGGCGTTGAAGCTGCAAAACTTGTTGCGGCTGAGGTTAAACGTTGCATTGCGGAAAAAGGCTCTGTAAGAATAGTTTTTTCGACCGGAGCATCACAGTTTGATACATTTAAAGCACTTTTAAAAGAAGATATAGATTGGTCCAAAGTGGATATGTTCCACCTTGATGAATATGTAGGTCTTCCGGAAACTCATATAGCAAGCTTCAGAAAGTATCTCAAGGAACGTTTTACAAATCATGTTAATTTACATTCAACAAATTTTGTTGACGGTACACCTGAGGGCATAGCAAAAATATCTGCTGCATTGACAGCGGCTCCGATTGATATAGGTCTTATAGGCATAGGAGAAAATTCTCACATAGCATTTAACGATCCTCCGGCAGATTTTAACGTTGAAGATCCTTATATTATTGTAAATCTTAACGATACTTGTAAGAAACAGCAGGTTGGCGAGGGCTGGTTTGCTACTGTTGATGATGTTCCGAAGCAGGCGGTTTCGATGTCTGTAAAACAGATACTCAAGTGCAATAAAATTATTTCATGCGTACCGTATAAGGTTAAGGCTAACGCTGTAAAGCTTACGATAGAAAATGATACGAATAATATGTATCCCGCAACGATAATGAAAACGCATAAGGATTTCACATTGCTTGTGGACAGAGATTCGGCATCGCTTATAAACAAGGAAACAGCTGAAAAATGCTGCCCGACTTTGGAATCGTATACAGAGCTTTGATTTGACGGCATAATATATCAGGCTGAAATTATAATCGGAACGTTTGCTGACGCTCCGATTTTTTGCAATTAATGTCGTATGCGGATGTACATATTATCGAAAACGGAGATTATTATATATGAACAGATTTTTTGCGGAGCGCATAGAGGATTCAAAAGCATTTCTTTCGGAGGATGACGCTTATCATTTAAAAAATGTGTTGAGAGCAAGACCGGGAGAAAAGTTTGAAATATGCAACGGTATTGACAAAGAATATATTGCTGTTTTGTCATACATAGACAAGAAAACGGCTCAACTGGACATTATTGAAGAAATTGATGTTTGCCGAGAGCCTGCGCATAAATATGTTTTGTGTCAGTGCGTGCCAAAATGCAGAAAAACGGATGATGTTGTACGCCATGCAACAGAATTGGGAATGAGTGAATTTTATCCGGTGATTTCCGAAAGGGTAAATATAAAAAATTCCGAAGATTACGACAAAACCGAGCGCCTGCAAAAAATTGCGGCAGAAGCTGCAAAACAGTCGAAAAGAACGCGTATACCGTCGGTGCATAAAACTGTAAAATTTGATGATATAATAAGATCGGCTCCTGCCGATGCGCTGAAGATAATTGCATGGGAAGAAGAAAAAAATTCGTCTCTCGGCAGTGTGTTGAATTTATGCGGCGGCTGCAGTGAAATTTATATAATGGTGGGCCCTGAGGGCGGATTATCCGAAAGCGAGGTAAAATACGCTGTTGAATACGGTTGGAAAAGTATTACTCTCGGCAAAAGAATACTCAGGACGGAAACAGCTCCGCTTGCGCTTATTTCGGCGATAGCATATCATTTCGGGGACTTTTCATGATATTTGCAATGATATCGGGAATACAACGGATTATTTATGAAAGGAAAGTTATTTAAATGAAAGTAGGATTTTTATCACTCGGTTGCAAAACAAACAGCTATGACACAGAAACAGTACTTGCGATGTTTGAAAAGCGTGGCTATGAAATAATAAGAGATCATTCTTATGCCGACATTTTTATTATAAATACGTGCAGTGTTACGAATATTGCCGAAAGAAAGTCCAGACAAGCGGTAGAACGGGTGCTTAAGCTCAATCCGGACGCTGTAATTGTTGTTACGGGATGTTATGCGCAGGTAAAACCCGATGAAGTAAAAAAGCTCCGAAATGTTGCGGTTGTTGCAGGCAACAGAGACAGAAACCGCATTGTGGATATGGTTGAGGGCTATCTGCATACAAGGGAATATAAAGAGTCGGTAACAGATTTGACGCGCAATACGGTGTTCGAGGATATAGATATCCAAAACTATAAAGGACGTACACGCGTACAGCTGAAAATACAGGACGGATGCAATAATTTTTGCAGTTATTGTATAATTCCGTATGCAAGAGGACGTATTTGCAGTAAACCTGTTGAAAAAGTTCTTGAGCAGACGCGGCAGATGAAAATGCAGGGCGTGAAAGAGATAGTGCTTACGGGAATACATATTGCTTCATACGGCAGAGATATTGACGATGGTAAATATACGCTGACAGACTTGATTGAGCAAATACATCATGTTACAGAGGGTACGGACATACGGATAAGATTGGGTTCATTGGATCCGTCTATTGTTACTGAAGAATTTGCCCGAAGAATTTCAAGTTTGCCGCGAATTTGTCCTCAGTTTCACCTGTCGCTTCAAAGCGGCAGCGATACTGTTCTCAAAAGAATGAACAGACATTATACAAGTGAAGAATTTTATCAAGGAGTACTGTTTTTAAGAGAATATTTTGACAATCCTGCTTTGACGGCTGATATTATTGTAGGTTTTCCGGGAGAAACCGATGAAGAATTTATGCAGACACTTGATTTTGCGAATAAGGTCGGCTTTGCAAAAATACACATATTTCCGTATTCAAGGCGCGAGGGAACGGTTGCGGCGAAAATGCCGGATCAGATTCCGCACAGTATAGCTTGTGAACGTGAAAAGCTGTTGAGTGATGCGGAAAAACGTATGAGGAGCGCTTATATAGATTCGCATATAGGTAAGACTGCGAAAGTTTTGTTTGAAGAAAAAAAGGAAGTTAACGGAAAGACTTACGGTTGCGGTTATACACCGGAATATATTTATGTTTATGTACCGTTAAACGACAAAAATACGAATATTGAAAATTCAATATTCAATATACGATTGATTGAAAACAGAGCTGATTTTGCTTTAGGTGAATTTGAAGACTGAAATTATAAATAATTCCGCATGAAAATGCGGAATTATTTTTTTATAGTGAGTGTTTTTCTGTATTCGGTCGTATAATATGTGAAATCAGAAGTAATTTGAATTCCTGATGTAATCCGGAATCAAGTGAAATGAATTGCAGAGAATTACGTTATATGAATGAGAAAATTGCGTTGCATTAGATATATGGTATTCATATTCCGATTACGAAAGGAGCATTTGTGTGAAATTTAATTCAAAAATGTTCAGAAAATTATTTTTTACACTAATAGGTGTAATCATTGTTTTTGCCGTATGCGCGTGTACAAAAGAGGCGGAGCTTAATATGGACGATATATATGTGATTGCTGACGGTATGTTTCCGTCGGAAACCGAAAATTTTAAGTATAAAAATATTATTTCTGGCAAACCGGAATCATCCGTTGATTTGACGGCATCTGCAATAAGGACAGAAAAAATTAGTGACATCGAATACCGGTTGGAATACTGCGAAACTTTATCATTTGCGATTACCGGTAAAAAAGTGCATAAATATTTAATCTACGGAACAGAAGATCATTTTATCTACTTTAATTCTGACGGAACTTTAGATTCAATTTTGTTTGAATTTGCCAAGCTCGATATATTACCGACGGCTTCTGCTGAAACTGTACAGACACTTATTATTGAAGAGCTTAAAGGTACAGTTGATCTTTCAAAATATGAATATATTGATATTTTTGGAAATAACAAAGAACAGAAAGGAAAG